>NZ_JACJOR010000437.1:0-14184 GCF_014695615.1 Leptolyngbya sp. FACHB-711 | reverse complement strand
ACTCAGCAATTGCAGCAGTTGCAACGCCAGACGATTGCGTCTTTAACCGGTTGGGATTACATTCTCAATGCTTTATCTGTAGCAGGTATTTATTGAATTGGTATGAGTTTCCCAGTGCTGGATGAGATGGGTGTGGATCAGGTGAGCGATTGTAGCTTTTGGATCCTGGCTGTGATACGGCGATGAACGCCAATATTCTATTACCAGGCGACAAACTTTCTGTGTGAGAAAGGGCTGTCCGCCTGTCCAATTCAAAATTTCTTGAAGAGCAGCTTGCGGATCTTCGATCGCACCAGTTAATCCCTCAATAAGAATCTTTGCTTCTTCATATTGAAAGCCGTTGAGCGCGATCGCCTGACCAATATTAAAAGGAGTGCGGATTTTATCCTGGATCAAATTAGAAGGAGTGGCGACACCAAGTAGACAAAATGTAAGATTTGTCTTCGCATTACTTTCTCGATCGTTTGCGTAAGAACGAATTAAAGCAAAGAAGTCGTTAATTGCAAATTTTAGGCTGAGAACGCTATCAATTTCATCAATAAAAATGATGACTGGCTGATTTGCAAAATAAAATAAAAGCACATCATCAATAAACGTGCTGAGGAGATGAATGTGCGTTAAAGACGGACGATCGTTCAACCAGGCTTTCAAATTGACTTTGCCAATTAAATTCGCACTGCGCCATAATTCTGAAACGACTCGCTCATACCATTGCTGCGGAGTCAAATGCTCATTTCCCACTTGCGTCATGTCGATTGCAATGCAGCAAACTCCCTCCATTCGCAAACGATGCATCACCCGTACTTGCAAGCTTGACTTGCCCATTTGCCGACAGTTAAACACGTAGCAAAACTGTCCCGCTTTCAAGGCAGCATAGAGTTCTTGGTCTGCCTGTCGCTCAACATAGCTGGGAGCATCAATCCTGAGACTTCCCCCAACCTGATACTCGTAACCCATAGAAACACGAGTGGGATAACGACCTGTACTATTCCACTGTAGATGAGATATAAACGAGTCAGAGAATTTGTGCAGAAGAATGCACAATTTTAGTGGCATTCAAACTCAAATCTATAGAATAACTTTTGAGCAGGCTAAAACAGAATTGTGTTAAAGGATGTCTAATAGAAATCCGGCTAAGCAGTAACACTATAAAATAGGAGCATGGCACGTACACTGACACTGGAAAAACATCTCAGTAGTGAGGAACTCAAAACTCGCTATTAAACCAGCACTGACCCAATTGAATCACGGCGTTGGCACCTGTTATGGCTGGTCTCCCAACATTGGTATCTGCTTGATGCTGCTTCATGTGTTGGAGTGAGTTACTCCTATGCTCGTAAAGTTGTCTATGCGTATAACCGGAACGGAATTCTCTCTGTTGGAAATGGGCAAAAAGGACGGCGGGTACCAAGTCGAGCCTTGTTGAATGCTGAACAAAAAGCTGAACTCGACCACGCCTTACAGTCTCCCCCTGCTGATGGTGGATTATGGAGTGGACCGAAAGTGGCGCAATGGATTGCCCAAAAAACAGGACGTGCTCATGTGCATCCACAACGGGGATGGGATTACTTAAAGAAGTTAAGCTACAGTGGGCAACGTCCTCGTCCTCGTCATGCCCAGGCAGACCAGGAAGCTCAATCTGCTTTCAAAAAAACTTCCCCCAACGAGTCGAGGAATTGAGACAAGCCTATCCCCAGGCTGAAGTAGAAGTGTGGGCATTCGATGAGCACCGATTGGGACTCAAACCGATTCTTCGCAAAGTATGGGCAAAGCGAGGACAACGCCCAATCGCAACCGTGCATCATCGCTATCAATGGCTCTACCTGTATGCGTTCGTTTGTCCTCACAGTGGATTGACCCAGTGGTTTATCCTCCCCAGAGTGAGTGTCGCTTGGTTTAATCGAGCCTTGCAGGAGTTTGCCAAAGCAGTCGGGGCAGGAACCCACAAACAGGTCTTATTGGTGATTGATGGAGCCGGGTGGCATCGAGCTGAAAAGGTGGTTGTGCCACCAGGGATTCATTTGGAATTCCTGCCTCCCTATTCTCCAGAGTTACAACCTGCTGAACATTTATGGCAATTGAGTGATGAACCCTTAGTCAATCGCAAGTTTGAGAGCTTGGATGCACTCGAAGAAACTTTAGCCTCTCGTTGTAACATCCTTGCAGCCATGCCGGAAGTCATTCGTCAGCACACGCTATTTCACTGGTGGAGGCAGGCATAAAATAGTGTTACTTTACTATCCGGATTCCGTATCAACAGTCCGGACAGTTTTAAACTGCTAACGGTAGGATGCAGGTTTCAGCCCTCTTAAAGGGGGCAAATGCCAACGGTAGAATGCGGGTTTCAGCCTCTGCCCCAAAAGTTGTCCGAAGTATTGTGATATGAAAGTCGCTTTTTGCTTTCTTGAAGGTAAAGTGATTGTAGAGCATGAGGGTTACTCTACAAGTTGCCCCAACCGTTTGAGGATGGCAAAAACGCTAATCAAATCGTCCAGTTCTCTAATCCCAAACAGCTTGGAAACCGCGTATCGGGGTAGATTTCCTTTCATGAGTTTGATGAACATGAAGCTGCCACCACTGGTTATCATGCCATAGCAGGATTGGTCAGGATTGGGGCTTGCCAGCATATAAGCCAGGATTTGCGCTAGTCCTGCTTCTACGGAATAGGAGGCGCGTTTGGATTCAACCACCAACACCCACAAACGGTCTTTGAGAACCAGGGTATCGAGACTGCCCGTAATCAGAATGTCCTCTTCTTCGGTTTGAATCTCGATCGACGGTTCCGATCGCACATGAAACGGTGGAAGATAGAAGCCCGCCAAAAAAAGAAGGGGATCGACGACGGACATTCGGATCACGCCTTCCAGGAGAGGCGGATAGTTGAGTAGATTGACAAAGCCATCCCGAATGCGTCTAAGCTGCTCCTTCTCCAGATCGCTGACTTCGGGCAGATTGCCCTGCCATTCCGGGAAGAATGCTCGATCGTCAACGAACTGAATGCCAAAATCGTCGATCAAGGTTCGCAACGTTACGGTCTTCGCCTGGATTATCTGTACCATCGTCTTCTCTTTCCCCAGTTCAATCAGTTTTCCTGACGCAACCCTGTCTGATCCAAGATGCTCTTTTATTTTGATCGGCAATTCAGTTAATGAGGGAAGCGAGCCAGTTTCTGCACAAATGCTGCATGTTCTGGCAATCGCGTTCCTTGTTGCACGACCGCTAACACTTGCTGCAAATCTCCGGATAGCAGAGCCTCGACTGCTAACCACAATCCTGGAAAAACTTGACTTTTGATCATGCCATCTGCGTCTACAGGTAGGCTCAGGTAATCGCCTTCACTCAAATAAAACCAATCTAATTTCCGCTCCAGGACTTGCCAGACGATGTACTCTTGAACGCCAGTCCGTCGGTAAGCAGTTTTCTTCGCGTGAAGATCGATCGCTGCACTACTTGCAGCAATTTCAATCACCAGTTCAGGCGCACCTTCGATATAATCGTCTTCACTCAGCCGTGATTGCCCCCCAAATGCCTCATCAATCAGCAGCACTGCATCCGGTTGCGGTTCGTTATCGAGATCAAGCCGCACTGTTGGCGCATCTCCCGTTAACACACCGGGTGTCACGGCTGCATAGTTTGTCAACCAGCCCATAATCCAGCTATGGGGCTGACCATGACTCCTGAAGCGCAATGCGGCAGGCATATAGACAATTCCTTCAATCAGTTCCGCTTTCTTGAGTTGGGGCATGGCACTGTAGCGTCGCTCAAACTCGAAACGAGTGAGCCGATCGCCATTTTCCAGCGGGGGAATTTTAGAGTCCTGCGTCAGACGGTCCACCATAGGGCAATTCTTAAGGACTGACAGAATTAACTTTCATTCTAGGGCTTACATTTTCTACGTCGCGTCCCCCGATCGTCGATCGAGGATTCCTGTGGAAAGGACGACTAAACCCGCCGATCGTGCTCAATCCCACCGCAGCCTCCGCTTCCCTGTTCACCGTCATGCCGCCTTCAGAATTTTGGGTAGCACTCGGAAGTGCTCTATTGCTAGCGCAGGGAGCGACGGACTGAGGAAGTTAAGCCGACTGTTCAAGCTGCGATCGATCCCACCCGACACTTTGGGATTCTGGAGGATCAAGAGACAGAGCATACGCTTGCCAACCGCTAATATGCCAATTCTGGGTTTCAGAACCAGGGGAAATTAGAGCTTCCAGAGTTTCGAGTCGTGCAGTCAACAGGGTTAAAATTTCTGCTCCGGTTCGGGGCTGCCGCAGGCTTGAAAGGACTTCTCGTTCCACGTTCATGATATGAACACACCGTAGATGCAGGAATGTCCCCACATCCTGGCACTTCTCAAAATTGCTGCCCCAGCAGTTCACGGTATTGGGACTAACTCCCAGAACGTGATGCAGCTCTGCGACACAGGCTTTTCGATAGCCACGATCAAAAGGATAAATCCCCCGCTTTTGCCCGACCCAAATTTGGCAGTAGTCGGCTGACGTGAGCGGCTTTTGGCTCCATCTTTCTAAAATTTCTGAAACACGCACCGGATGGCTCATGGTCAACGTCCTTGTATCGAGTGAAGCAACAAAATTCCTGCCTGTCTCTTGCGATCGACTTAGAAATAGAATCGCCAGGGTTGTCCTAAAAACTGCTAAAGCATGAGAAGCGGAGCCGGACTGCTGGGAACTGACCGAGCAGATTCCTCTTCGACCCTCCGGCAGGGGTAGAAACAATCGCCAAAGGCAGGGAAGTTTTACTTGGCGAGAAGGCGAGAAGCTGGAGGAACCTGGGGTAGTTTAGAGTTCGGAAGCGCAGCCCTAAAGAGTACCGCAACCGAGGTAAGGAAAAAGGCGGCGATGGCGAGCGCAACCGATAACTTCAAGCAGACTGTTGTTGAGGGGGATCGATGGGAATAGATAGTAAGCCCAGCTTTTTTGCCAGCTCCACCCGTGCCGATTCGGTTGCCTGCACCATGCTGCCAATCTCGGCGATCGCAAGTTCTGTCCCCAAGCGAGAGCCTTTTTGCGTCGCGTTCAGCTTCAAGGCATCTTCCAGTGTCCGATCGTTGCTGACAAACTGCTGCAAGGTCGTATTGAGGCTATTAATCGCTTCAGTTAGGCGATCAGTGGAATCAACAACCGTTAGCTGAAGCGGCTGAATTCCCTGAACCGGAAGCGGCACTTCTGAATTTCTAAGCGTGATGCCAGCACATACTTGGGGGTTAGCAGCAGTCTGGGTCTGGGCTTGAGCCGCCTGGTATGCCGCAACCAGTTCTGCGTTTTGCTCCCAGAGTTGGGTTTTCCAGGCTTCAAAGGGCAAGCCTGAAGTCCGGTATTGCCCCATCAGTTCGACACAAAGCGGGCTGTACCGCTCATCCGGCAACTTGAGGTCAGATTCATGGAACCAGGGGCAGGCTTCTTTGACCTTCTGGAACCACTGCTGCACCGATTTGCGCGACACACCGTAATACTCGGCGATCGCTTTGGTGAATTGAGGTTCAACAGGCTGCCATAAGGGAGGTTGGTTCGTACGACCTTCGCGGGAAGTGGCAGGGGAAGTCGCAGCCACCTCGCGTTCAGCTTCGGGGATGGGTGGCAGGTCGGTTTCGGCGGGTGGCAGGTCAGCTTCTTGGGAAAAGGCGATCGAGTCTAGCACCGGTTGAAACGCCGATGAATTCATGTATTGCGTCATATTCTTAGGCTCTTGAAAGAATTCATGCGAAGTGGGGTTTAGTTCTTACCCCAGTTCCTACGAAGCATGGTAACATGATTGCATCAGAATGCACCAAATTGCACCAATAGTTAGCGTAGGGGTTAGAGTATGCTTATGTCAGAACCAGTTGGACAGGAAACAGTGGATCGCATCAGCATTGACATTGAAGGACTTCGAGAGCCTTTAGAGGCTGTTGCCGCTAAAGAAGAGCGCAATCTGAATCAGATGATCCGGTTCCTGTTAAAAGAAGGGCTGGCAAGAACTTCAAGTCGTTCAAACCGCAGCGTAAAAACGTTTAAGCCGGGATGGGTGGAAGAAATAGAGACTGACGAGCTTGCAGCAATGGCGACAGAAATTATTACCGAGCTAGAGCGACGTGCTCAAAACAACAAAGCAAATCTGCCATAGCAAGCTTGTTTACTGAAAGTCTTGTTCTGCGCTCATGCAGCTAATGCGCTTAATTTAGTGATCCGGTAAAGCTTTTGCTTCCGGACAGCAGCATTCTTCCTAACTAATGCAGCCTTAGCCAGTCCCAAGCCTGGTTTTGAAATGCAGAGGGAGCCAAATAGAAAGCGATCGCCCACCGTCCAAAGTTTGCGATCGCCCTCTAAATGTTGTTTATCTAATCACGAATATGGTATCAAAAAATTCCTGGCAAGGTACACCTCTTGCCCCGGATCAGCTTTTTAGTGCTGGTTTTCGCGATGGCATAAATCATCGTGCCCCTCATCCGCAGTTTCAAGACAACACCCACTACCTCAAAGGCTACGCGGAGGGGTGTCGCTCCACTACCGAAAACCCAGAACTGACTGCCTTTTGTCGAATTTCTGACCTTACAACTGCCCTACACTCAGTTCACCGCTGGGAACAGGATCGAGAACGGCTGGGTTTTGGCAAAGTTGCCCTGGGCTACCGCAACCACTACTGGATAATCCTGGTCACGAAAGATCTGCACGACAAAGTTCTTCCCTTCTAAATCAATTTGATTGCAGGCGATCGCCCTTTTCAGTTGGAGAGAGGCGATCGCTCCCTTGTTGTTTGTCCTCTTTTGGAAACCCACCCTTGTTGTGGGTCAACTTTCCTATGCAAAAACTCACTGCCTTCCCCCGTCCGGCTTTTCCTCAAGCGCACTCTGAACCGGAAGAAGTTCTGGGAAATTCGATCGTCCTCGATCTTGACCAATTCCCAGAACTGCAATGGATCTCCCGCTACCTCGTTGCTCTGCACAAGCTCCAGGCTGAACGCGATCGTCTCGCTCAAGACATTCGGGCGATCGAGCAAGAGGGCGACGTGTTCTTTGACCAATGGATTGAACCCTACACGAAGAACAAAAACGGGAAGCAATACACCTACCACCAATTGCGGTGGCTTACAGGCGAGTATAAAAAATCGGGTCAGCCCAAGGTCAAAACCAAGCATCTCTCCCATCAGCAGGTGGGCGAAGTCCGAGCGGCGATCGAGCGGGGACAGCAGGTAAAAGTTCTCCAGGAGCAGCAATCGCTAATTGATGCACAGATAGTTCGTCTCAGGCAGCTTGTGCGGAGTACAGGAAGACGGATGCAACGGTTGAATCAACCTTCTCGTGCAGGGAGGAGATGATCATGATTCATAGAACGTTGGAAGCAAACTCTATTCCCATTCCCCCTCAACTGGCAGGCTTGCTAAAACAAACGCTGGGTAAATCTGGAACGGGGTTTGATGAGAGTGTTTTTTTGCAGCAGTTACATTACTGGACGACCAATTCAGCCGTGTCTGGTTGGATCGTCGATGGCAGCAAATGGATTTACAACTCGCTTAAGTCCTGGCAAGAGCAGTTTCCCTGGATGACGCAGTATAGCTTAAGGAAGGCGATCGCTAATCTGAAAAAGCTTGGGCTGATTCAGACGGCTCAACATTGGATTACTTCTTATAAGCGTGTCATGTTCTATCGGATTAATTACGATCGCTTGTCCGCTTTTACTGGAACCGTATGCGATCTTGTCACACCTCGATGTGCGAACAGTGATCCGACCGATGTGTTGAATGATCGCACAACCAATACAGAGATTTCTTCAGATAATGAACTGGAGTACCTGAAGCGGCAACTTGACCTGTTATATGCTTGAAGAGTTAACGAATTGGAGTTCGCTGGAAATCAGGCTAGATAGAAAGCGATCGCCCACCTCCGTTTTCTGACGGCATGGCGTAACGATGTCATATAAAAAGTCTGCTTGCCTGCACCAATCGATTGACCTGTAGTGAAATTCGGTCAACTTGATCAAGCGCAGCAGTAGGATGAGTCTCCTAAACACTCATGCTAATTTGCGGTTTTCTCCGAGGTCAACAGCACTTAATGAGAGTTATGGTTCTAATGTGTTGTTAGCAGGAATGAAATGAAGATGAATCCTCAAGCAGAAAAAGGTTGGATGGACGCAGATCGCATGACTTTTGTGGGTCTCATCCTCGCTTTTGTGGGTCTTATCGTTGCAATTGCGACACCTGAAATTCGCTGTTTGCTTCATCTACAATCTGAAGCCTGCCCTCCTGCTCATCCGGTTCAGCATCATGTACAACAGGCTTTTCAGGTGCTAAAGCAGAGTTTTCCTCATGGGCTTGTTCATCGGCTGACGCCCTGGTAACAATCTGGAATTTTTTCTTTGGGTAATCTCTGTTGCACTTGAACGATTCAGCCATACCAACTTTTCTCAGGTTTCTCAAGACTGCTGGACGACTGTATTCCGAAAATTAGAAGCTGCTGGAAGCTCCGTCTGATTTAATGAATTTGGCAGGTTCTAAAAAAGATTCATGAGGATTATTGTGATTGGCAGCGGCTTTGGCGGGTTGTCGGCTGCAATTCGGCTACAGGCACAAGGACATCAGGTGACGATCGTGGAGAAACGAGACAAAGCTGGGGGTCGTGCTTCTGTGTTTCAACAGGAGGGCTTTACCTTCGATGCAGGTCCGACGATTATTACCGCGCCCTATCTGATTCATGAGCTGTTTGAGATCAGCAACCGCAAAACCGAGGATTATGTGACGCTGGTGCCGTTAGACCCGTTTTACAACGTCCGGTTTGAAGATGGCTCCGTGTTTCACTACAACGGCGATCGCGATTACCTGCTAGAGCAAATTCGGCAGTTCAATCCAGCCGATGTGGCGGGCTACCATCGCTTTTATCGGGCATCAGAACAGGTGTTTGAGAAGGGGCTACCGATGATGACCCAGCCTTTCAGTCACCTCACTGATATGCTGAAGGTTGCACCCGATATGCTGCAATTACAATCATTCAAGTCCGTGGCGGGCTTTGTGAACCAGTACATCCAGGATGAGCGGCTACGGCAGATTTTCAGCTTTCATCCGTTGTTGATTGGCGGTAATCCCTTCCAAAGCACAGCGGTCTACGCCATGATTCACAAATTGGAGCAGGCGTTTGGGGTCTGGTTTGCAATGGGGGGAACGGGGGCACTGGTCCGAGGATTGGTGCGACTGTTTGAGGAATTGGGGGGAGGATTACGCCTCAATTGTGAAGTCGCGGAGATTTTGATCGATGGTAAGACGAAACGAGCAACAGGAATTGCGTTGAAGAATGGAGAGTTGCTTCAGGCAGAGGCGATTGTGAGTAATGCCGATGTTGCTTCGACTTACCTCAATCTGGTTCCCGCTCAGTTTCGACGCAAGTATCACGACCGTCATCTTGAGCGTTTGCGCTATTCGATGTCGCTGTTTGTTCTGTACTTTGGAACGAATTGCCGATATGAGAAGATGGCGCACCACGAAATTTTAATGGGTCCGCGCTATTGGGAATGGATGGTAGACTTATTCGATCGTAAGCATCTGGCATCCGATTTCTCGCTGTATTTGCATCGTCCGACAGCAACTGATCCGACGCTTGCCCCAGAGGGGTGTGATTGTTGGTATGCCCTGGCTCCTGTCCCCAACCTAGATGGCGCAACCGATTGGCAGGAAAGGACAAAGCCCTACCGAAATGCGATCGTGCAATATTTGGAACAGCACTATCTGCCGGACTTGTCACAGCATATTGTCATAGAGCATGTCATCAACCCACTCTATTTTCGGGACGAACTGAACAGCTACAAAGGAAGTGCATTTTCAGTAGAGCCAACGCTGTTCCAATCGGCATGGTTTCGTCCCCATAATCAGAGCGAGGATGTTGCCAATCTCTACTGTGTGGGAGCGGGAACCCATCCGGGAGCAGGGCTACCAGGGGTGATGAGTTCTGGGAAAATTGCGGCAGAGATGATTGGTAAAGCATAAACCAGAGCCAGAAGGTCAATTTGCATTCCCGTACCCGGTTCGAGCGTGTAAGCTTCCACATTAAACAGGATAGGTATGAATTTGTAGAGTTGGAGTGACAGAGCCTTACCTGATGCGAGTTGCTGGAGGGGGAGGGTTTCGATCGGGGGAACTATCGAATGGTTTCAAATTGAGTAACCCGTTCTGTTAATGCTGGAGCAACGGCTAAGTTGAAAAAGCGAGTTTTTAGATTTAACAGTTACTGGGTTTTATTATGCTTCGTTTCCTCTCATTCTCGAAAATTTCTCAGTTTCATAAGGCTTGTTCGACTGCTTGCCTGAGTCTGGTCATCTCCAGTGGAGCTTGCCCATTTGTTGCTCAATCCGCGGCAATTGCCAGTACACCTGTGGATCGCTCAATTATTGAGCAATCGAACCCTGCTCAAGGAACAACTATTCAACTGCCGCCACAGGTTATCCGGCGAGTCCGACGCGACTTAGTTCAGCGGTTTAATTTGCCCCGACGGGATCTCAGGGTTGTACAGTTTAGCCAGGAAACTTGGTCAGATAGCTGTTTGGGTTTAGCTGCACCCAATGAGCGATGTGCGATGGCAACAGTAGACGGATGGCGCATCGAACTCTCGAATGGGCAGCAGAACTGGGTTTATCGCACCGATCGAAGGGCGCAAGTCATTAAGCTAGAAACTCAGGACACGGCTACCCTACCGCCGCAACTGGTTGATCGGCTATTTGAAACGATCGCCCGTGAAGCCAATGTTCCTGCGAATACGCTCAAAGTCATTGAGTCTCAGCCTCGAACCTGGGACGGCTGCATGGGAATTTTTGTCTCAGGACGCGCCTGCACCAGGATTGCCATTCCTGGCTACCGTGTGATTGTGGAGGGCAATCGCCAGAGCTGGATTTATCACCTGGATCAAGAGGGTACGCGCATCGTGCAAAATGCAACGGCAAGCGGCAGTGGCAGTCAAATCACGCCTTCCTTCATGCCATCCGAGGCAGAGTATCCAGGGTTAACTGAAAACATCGTGTTTCAGATGACAGTATCGGGGGGACTAGGCGGCGGTACAACTCAGACGGTTTTGACTGCCGATGGAACGCTCTATCGCAGAAGCACAGGCATACCGGCTTCTAACGCTGAACCGATGACGAAACGCCTTTCGCAGCAGCAGTTGCAGCAGTTTGAGCAGGTCTTACAGCAGCAGCAGTTTCCCAACCTGAACGGCATGAGATATCTCACCTCTGCTGCCTTGGCAGATTATCCCACCACTGTTGTTCAGGCAATGGGAAGCACGGTCGCGTATATTGATCTCGAACAGGACAGCCTGCCCCAGTCCTTACAAACGATTATTCGGGCATGGAATCAGCTATGACCTGTCTTTGGGGATGAGATCGATATCAGCTAAAGTAAGTGTCGATCGCCAGTATTCCTGTTCTCGTTTCTGGCTTTGGCAGCGCTATGCCTGTAACGTTCAGCAGCAGATCGCGATTTGCTGCAAAGCCAGGGAAGGATCGTTCACGGTCAGATAGGTTCGTCCCTGCCACTGTAAGAAGACCGCTTCGTTTGCCTGCAACTTTTGCTGACCCCGTCGCTTAAAGTTCTTGTCTCGATAAGCGGCGTTTACCGCTCCAGCGAGTGAACTGGCGCTGATCCGACCCGTATAAAACAGCGTAGCAGGGGTTTCACCCACGCCATCATCATTCGTATCAATCAGCAATCGATCGCCCTCTTTCACTTCTAGTCCGTGATCTGATCGAGCGATCTCAAACTAGATTGGCGATAAACCTGCGCCTCGCTGCTGCCTGCGTAGAGATCTGGGACCTGTTGAATCCCGTGGCACCTGAGCAGGTTTTTCCCGTGTTTGAGGAAATCTTGCAGGTGTTAGAACAGCAGGGGCAGTTAAAGAGCTTCCGCTCTGTGTCGGACACCCTGTTGATTGCCTTGGCTAGGGTGATTGAAGCATAGCTGTCATAGAATGCAATTAGGCTAAAACCCTTGCAGGGAGAGGGATTACGAATAGTTTTTTCGTACTAATATTTTTAGTGCATCCCCAATCAACCTCTATTAATTAACCTAACTGCGTTGTCTCAGGCTCTGGATTTGCTCTAATTGCATCTGGTGACAGCAACCCTTTAATCACCCCAAACTTATGCTTTCAGCGACAGACCAACCCCTTACTTTTCCGAGGAGTAGCAATTCTAAGATTATTATTGCTACTCCTCGGAAATACAAACGGTTCAGGCATAATAAGGGTGCTTTCTCGAGCAGGAGCGTATGGGGCGATCGCTCAATGAAAAGTGCTGGGCGTGCAGTCTGCTAACGCCGAATCAGGCACGACAACAGCATGGGTCGCAAGACGGTGATGGCTGCTGGAATGATGCGGTTTGCCACAGTCGGCGATCGTATTATCGTCAGGGTCGCGGCAACCGAGTGCGGCGGCAGCCGCAGGTAGCTGAGATGGTCGTACCGGTACCCATCGTTTTGTTTGTCGTCCTGCACACGTATGTCGAAAAGCCGCGTCAGCCCAACGATGACATTGTGATTCATACGATGTGCGCGGAGTTGTGGGTGGGAGAGAAGCCGACCGCGCTGACACAGCCGCAGCATACTTTTGGGCTGCCACCTAGACTGGTGAAAGACTACGCACGGCAGCTTTTGGAGGCGCTTTACCAGCAGTATGGCAACGGGCGGCGCAGCGGCTTTGAACGTTTTGCGCGGGAGGAACAGCACGCGATCGCACAGTGCCCGATCCGCCCCTGTTCCTATCATGCTGAGCATCTTCTGTTTATTGAAACAGGAGGGTGTGGATGACAGCGACACAATTGGAATTGGAGTTGTGGGATCAGTTGCAACAGGCGCAGCAGATGCCGGAGGCGGTTGACGTGGCGCAACTGTTGGATGAGGTGGAAGCAGCAGCGGCACAACTGCCTGAAACCCAAAAGTTGCAGTTTGCTGGAGATGCTTTGCTTCAGATTGCTGAGCTGTGTGCTGTGCGAGCTGAGGTGCTGATGATCTAGTGGGAAGAGTTAGTCCGTGATCCAATCGTTGAGCAAGGCTTTTTTGCCGATGTGGTGCGACAAGCGATGGCAGTGGATTTGAGCGATTTGATGGAGCTAGCCCGATCGCGTCAGCAAAGAGCAAAGCCGATTGCTAAACCGAAAGAATCGATTGCGGCTCCCGTTGACAAAGCAGCAGTGCTGGCAATGGTTGACCAGCTAGAAGCAGAAGACGAAGCAGCGCAGAAACAGTCTATTTTGGTGATTGCCCATTCAGAAGATGTGGCTAGCTGGACAGCAGCGATTTTAGAGTGGCTACAGACCACCCTACTTTCGGTTTCGATCGCCGAACTCAGTGATAGCTTAGAGATGCCGTGGATAGAGGTATGGTTAGGCGTATTGTTCGGCGGTTTTCAGTTAGAGCAGCGGGGGACGTTTTATGAGGCGCCCATTTGGGTGAAGCGCTCCGGCGACCAGGCAATGACTCTGAGGCAAGATGGACAGCTAGAGGCAGGAAAGTTGGGCTTGGCTGAGTGAGAACTTGCACCGGCAAACTTTGAATCGCAATAATTTAAACTGAGTCTCAAGATCTTAAATTTCTTTGCAAAAATTGTTTTTGAGTAGGTTGAAGTGTGAGCGCGGCTCAAGGATCAAGTGGGCCTCGTACCCCTTTTCCACCCCGAATGAGAACGTAGTAGTAGTCATTGGAAAGCCTTCAGAAAATCCACCCAAAAGCTTAATTTTCTGGATTTTAGCAAGAGATACACTTTAGGAGACTGCTGACAGTTCTTCGTCGGGGAGAGTTTAATGGTCCATCTCGATCAATTGATTGTCACATTGATGCAGGTGGTAATCGAAAATGCAGGAGCCGAAACTGGTACTTTGGTTCTCTTAGAGGAGGATCAACTCACTGTGATGGCTCAATGCAGTGGAAGTAAACAGTGTGACCTAGAAAAGCTTGCTGTTGCTGACTGTGCAACGATTCCTGTCTCCGTCATTCACTTGGTAGAACGCACTCAAGAAACTTTGGCGTTTGATGATGCAGTCAGCGAATCGTCTTTTTCAACTGATCCTTACATTCAAAAGCAACAGACGCGATCGCTCCTCTGTCTACCCATTCTCAATCAAACCCAGTTGATCGGCATCCTTTATCTAGAGAACAATCTTAATGCCGGAGTGTTTACTAGCGATTGCTTACAAGTCCTTAAACTGTTGATGGCTCAGG
>NZ_JACJOR010000436.1:0-24572 GCF_014695615.1 Leptolyngbya sp. FACHB-711 | reverse complement strand
CGATCGATTGGCTGCGCCACTGTTCTGGATCGCGAAGCAAATTGCAATGAACGTTGAAATCTTTGATCGTGAAAAACTGCTGTCGTTGTCCGAGAGCTTCGCGCATCAAGAGTTCAAAACTGGCTTCGGCGGCTTCAAACTGATAGCCTTCGTTTTCTAAAGTCTTGAGATGCTGAAGGATCTGGCGACTTTGAGGATCGTGGCGATTGAGTTCAATCCCAAACGATCGTGCTTTTGCGAGTAGATTGCTCAAGCCTGCCTGATCGGAGATGACAATCCGCCGCTGATTGCCTACCTGCTCAGGTTGAATGTGTTCGTAGGTTAGCGGGTTTCGCTCAACTGCGCTAACGTGAATTCCACCTTTGTGGGCAAAGGCAGACAGCCCGACAAACGGCGCATGATCATCGGGAGCCAGATTCACCACTTCGCTAATCAGGCGGCTCGATTCGGTGAGCTGGGCAAGCTGAGCGGGCGGAATGCAGTCAAATCCAAGCTTCAGTTGCAGGTTAGGAATTAATGTACAAAGGTTGGCATTGCCGCAACGTTCGCCGTAGCCGTTCATTGTGCCCTGCACCATCCGCGCCCCTTCCTGAACTGCGACGATCGCATTTGCCACCGCCGTGCCGCTATCGTTGTGCGGGTGAATTCCAATCTGCGGCGGGGTTTGTTCTCCGCGAATATTTTGCACAAACTGTACCACTTCCCGAACGCTGGCAGAAATTTCGTGGGGCAGGGTTCCACCGTTCGTATCACAAAGCACGAGCCATTCTGCACCACCCTCGATCGCCGCCTGGAGAGTCTGAAGGGCGTAGTCGCGATTGTGCTTGTGTCCGTCGAACCAGTGTTCTGCGTCGTAGATCACCCGTCGTCCCTGAGTGCGGAAAAAGGCGATCGTTTCCCGAATCATTGCCAGGTTTTCGTCCAGGCTGGTTTGCAGTCCTTCCGTGACGTGCAGATCCCAGGATTTGCCGAATAGCGTGATCCAATCGGTGCCAGCCGCAAGAACCGTTTGCAGCATCGGGTCGGCTTCTGCGGACTTGCCAGGGCGACGGGTTGAGCAAAAGGCGACAACTTCTGCCTGGTTCAATGGCTCTTGCTGAAGCTGGGCGAAAAACTGAGCATCTTTTGGATTTGCACCGGGCCAGCCGCCTTCAATAAAAGGAATTCCCAGGCGATCGAGCTGACGGGCAATTCGCAGTTTGTCTTCCAGGGAGAGTGAAAGTCCTTCGCGCTGGGCGCCGTCTCGGAGGGTGGTGTCGTAAATGTGGAGGGGGGGCATGAGGGGTAGACGGTGGATGGGTGAGAGTGAATGGGGGGCGAGGCGATCGAGAGAGAGGAGATCGAGAAGTAAATTAGGGTTCGATCGCGATGCTAGACCAGGCAGGGTCAAGAAGGGTATGAAGAAACGTAAACTATGAACAAGCTTGATGTAGAACTTTTAGACCTGGAGGATTGGAATGCCCAGAATGACGGCGCAGAGAAAGACGTTTGAGTGCGATCGGGGGACGAATTTACGTTAAGTTCTCCTGAAAAATGGGGTTGCGCTGCATAATGGTCAGTCTAAGATCATCAACTGCAAAGGCATTGGAACCTGTGGAACCTGTGCGGTTCAGGTGGAAGGCGAAGTGTCTGCGCCTCAGTGGAAGGAAACTGCGCGTCGCTCATTGCCGCCCCATTCCTTAGAACAAGATCGGCGGCTTGCCTGTCAAACCTGCGTTTTAGGAGATGTGAAGGTGACAAAGTTTGATGGATTTTGGGGACAGGGAAATCAAGTGGTCTGGTAACCTTCAGGTCGAAAAATTTGAGCTTCTGCCTAAAATTAGCAGTGCAACATGGGGAAAGCGATGTGGATATTCTTTTAGGATTGTTGTTGCTGAGCGGCTTGTTTGCCCTATTTCAGTTGCTCCTGCCGGGAAAACAAGGAAGGGGAATTGGCATTGCCCAGTGGATAACCTGGATTGCTCTGGCAACGATACTGGTTGCTTTCTTTGGCTCAGGACGCGCCGGAGAAACATTTAATCGATTTACAGGCAATTTTTTCGATCGAACGCCACCCGCCTCTAGCCCAACCGTTAGCCCTATCGTTCAGCCTACGCCGATCGACTCCCAACCGCTGCCCTCGCCAACCGTAACGCTTACCCCTCTGCCTCCGCCTCCTAATCTAGACAGTCCGTCTTCTGGTGAGGCACGCCGAGGTTTAAACGAGATTCTCTCGATCGCGAATCCGCTGCTTGTGCAGCCTTCCCCCAGTCCGTTCCCCGCTCCAACTCCTGCTCCCACTCTGTTTCCTTCTCCCAGCCCGCTCCCCCCTCCGACCCCTTCTCCTTCTCTTTCTCCGAGTCCGCCGCGAACTGATAATCCCCCTCCCCCTCCGGTTTTTCCGTCTGCTTCCCCTCCTGCCCAACCCCCAATTAACGGGCTTTGGTAACGCAAATCTGATTGCCTGGGCGATGATAGGAATATCAGAATGGGAGTATCCACCGTGCCGGAACCGATTACCCTGCTGATTGCGCTGGTGGGAATTGTGCTGCTGGGCTTTGTTTTTAACACGATCGATGTTTTCAAGGATGTGGGTCGAACGATCGCGCTGGTGCTACTGGCGGTGCTGGTGGTGCTAATGAGCGATCGGCTAATTCCCTGGTTTCAACAGCAAGGGTTTTCCTTCGATCGATTGCCAGATCTGCGAAATTTTCGTTTGAATCCTTTTGCGGTGGGAGTTGTACAACCCGGATGGCAGGATCTTCCTTATCTTTTGTCGAATCAGCCGCCGCCCGTGCGACCTGCCCCCACCGTTCCGATCCCAACTCGTCCTCCCAGAACCAGCTCTGCGGCAAACTATCCGCAAACAGTAGAGCCCTACCAGAATGGAGGTGTTGCTCCCCCTCCGCCGATCGTGCCGCCTTACAGTACTCCTTCTCCCTCTAACCCTTCTACCACGCCTCCCCCGCTTGGCAGAAACCCGGTTACAGGACTGTGGTAGGTTAAAAAACTCTGGAGATCCGTCCTTACTTGCAATGAATTCAACGTCTGATGTTTTGATTATTGGCGGCGGCGTGATTGGGCTGTCGATCGCGATCGAGCTAAAGCTGCGCGGAGCCTCTGTCACTGTTTTAAGCCGAGATTTTCAGGAAGCTGCCAGCCATGCTGCTGCTGGAATGCTGGCTCCCAGTGCCGAAGCAATTGCCGATGCGCCGATGCGTGAACTGTGTCTGCAAAGCCTCAGGCTCTACCCAGAATGGATCAGCAAACTCGAATCCCTGACCGATCGCTCCACAGGCTACTGGGCTTGCGGCATTCTTGCCCCCGTGACTGAAGCGGCTGATTCGCAAAACCCTCCAGTTCTGGATTCCCTGCCTGCTTACTGGCTCGATCGCCCTGCAATTCATCTGGTACAGCCTGAATTAAGCGAACAAGTGATCGGTGGCTGGTGGTATCCCGAAGAAGGACAGGTTGATAATCGTGCCCTGGCGCAAACGCTACGATCGGTGGCAGAAATGATCGGCGTTGAAATCCAGGAAGGCGTGACGGTCACAGAAATTGTGCAGCAGCAGGGGCAGGTCGTCAAGTTGCGATCGAATGGGGGCGATCGATCGGCGGGGCATTACATCCTGGCAACCGGAGCCTGGTCGCAGTCGATTATTCCAGTTCCGGTGCAGCCTTGTAAAGGACAAATGCTGGCGATTCGCGTGCCGTCAGAAATTTCACCCCTACCGCTTCAGCGGGTACTGTACGGCGAAAACGTTTATATTGTGCCGCGTCAAGATCGACGGATTGTGATCGGGGCAACCAGTGAGACGATCGGCTTCACGCCCGGCAACACCCCCGCAGGACTACAAACCCTTCTGAATGCTGCAATCCAGCTTTACCCGGCACTGAAAGACTTCCCGATTCAGGAATGCTGGTGGGGCTTCCGTCCTGCAACGCCTGATGAAATGCCTATTCTCGGTGATAGCCTCTGTGATAATCTCACCCTGGCAACGGGACACTTCCGCAACGGTATTTTGCTCACGCCTATTACCGCCCGGTTGATTGCCGATCGCGTCTGGAATGGCACGATCGACCCATTGCTCAACGAATTCTCCTGGCAACGTTTCCTCTGTCCCACCCAATCCCCATCCCCCCTCGCACCCGTCTCAACCCAACCTCCTATGCTGCAATTTTCGACCCCTCAGATCCCCGCTTCCCCAGCTCCTGCCCCTTTTGCCGATGAGCCTCTGATTATTGCCGGACGGGAGTTTCGATCGCGCCTGATGACTGGAACTGGAAAGTATCGAAATGTTGCCGAAATGCAGGGCAGCATCGTCTCTAGCGGCTGCGAAATTGTCACTGTGGCAGTTCGGCGTGTACAAAACAACGCCCCCGGACATGAGGGTTTGGCTGAGGCGATCGACTGGCAAAAAATCTGGATGCTGCCGAACACCGCAGGCTGTCAAACCGCAGAAGATGCGATTCGGGTGGCGCGGCTTGGACGCGAAATGGCAAAGCTGCTGGGTCAGGAAGACAATCACTTTGTCAAATTAGAAGTGATTCCCGACTCGAAATATCTTTTGCCTGACCCGATCGGTACACTCGAAGCCGCCGAACAGTTGGTCAAAGAAGGATTTGCCGTGCTGCCCTACATCAACGCCGACCCGCTTTTAGCAAAACGCCTGGAGGAAATTGGCTGTGCGACGGTGATGCCCCTGGGTTCCCCAATTGGCTCAGGACAAGGCATTCGCAACACGGCAAATATTCAGATCATTATCGAGAACGCCAAAATTCCCGTCGTCGTGGATGCCGGAATCGGTACGCCCAGCGAAGCCGCGCAGGCAATGGAAATGGGAGCTGATGCACTGCTGATCAATACGGCGATCGCCCAGGCTGAAAATCCGCCCCTGATGGCACAGGCAATGCGATTCGGCGCAGAAGCAGGACGGATGGCGTATCTGGCAGGACGAATTCCGGTCAAGGCTTTTGCCAGTGCGAGTTCGCCCCTAAGCGGCCGAATTACCGAGTAGGACTGATCTCTGTTTCAAAGTCCCCCACTAGTGGGGAATTTAGGGGGCAATGCAGGATCTTGAGGACTGGCTCAAATTCAAAGTCCTTCACGGGTGGGGAATTGAGGGAGCGATGCGGGATCTCGAAGACTGGCTCAAACCTTCTCTTAAAGAATCTGCGATAGAAACTTCTTCGTGCGATCCTCTTTAGGATTGTTAAAAAACTCGTTTGGCTCCGCTTCTTCCACTAATAGACCGCTATCCATTAGCACGACGCGATCGGCAACTTCACGGGCAAATCCGACTTCGTGAGTAACGCACACCATCGTCATGCCGCTTCTTGCCAGGGTTCGCATTACGTCTAGCACTTCGCGCACCATTTCCGGGTCGAGGGCAGAGGTGGGTTCGTCGAACAGCATGATTTTGGGCTGCATTGCCAGGGCACGGGCGATCGCCACCCGCTGCTGCTGACCGCCGGAAAGCTGACCTGGAAACTTTTGCGCCTGATTCAGGATGCCGACCCGTTCAAGAAGCTGCATTGCGACTTCTTCGGCTCTAGCTCTCGTCCAGCGGCGCACCCAGATCGGAGCCAGGGTGACATTTTGCAGCACAGTCAGGTGAGGAAACAGGTTGAACTGCTGAAACACCATGCCGACTTCGCGGCGAATTGCTTCGATATTTTTTAGGTCATGGCTGAGGTGAATGCCGTCGATCGTAATGCTGCCCTTTTGATAGGTTTCCAGCGCGTTAAACGTCCGAATAAACGTGGATTTCCCAGAGCCAGACGGACCCATGACCACCACCACTTCGCCTTTGCGGACGGTGAGGTCAACGCCGCGCAGCACATGAAAGTTGTTGTCGTACCACTTTTCGACCTGTTGAGCGACAATCATTGGTTCGGTTGAGGTTCCACCATTCAGGGTGGCTTCGGGCTGGAGTTGAGTCATCGGTTATTCTCCCTATCAGGCATTAAAAGATGAGATTTTTTTAGAGATGTTTGGAATTGTCATTTGGGATTATTGAATCTGCGTTAGTGCTCACTATTCAAGCTGGTTTCAAGCCGTCGAGCTGCCCAGGCCATGGTGTAACACACTGCCCAGTACAACACACCGATAAATAAATAAACTTCGGCATATCTGCCAATAAACAGGGGGTTTGCCAGAATCGATCGACTAATCCCCAGCAGGTCTGAAAGTCCCACGATCGCTACCAGGGTTGTATCTTGCAGCAGGCTGATAAACAGTCCCACGATTGCCGGAATCGAAATCTTGAGTGCCTGGGGCAACACGATCAGTCCCAGCGTCAGCGGTGTGTTTAGCCCCAGTGCGCTGGCTGCCTCAGATTGTCCTTTGGGAATTGCCTGGAGTCCACCCCGGATGGTTTCGGCTTGGTAGGCAGCCGCAAACAGCGTCAGACCCAGAATTGCTCGCAGTACCAGATCTGGCCGGCTTCCAGCAGGCAGAAACAGCGGAACCATCACCAGACCGATAAACAAAATCGAGATCAGGGGAATGCCGCGAATGACTTCAATATAAATTGTGCAAAGCCAACGAATCACGGGTAAAGAACTCTGCCGCCCCAATGCTAGCAGCAACCCAAACGGAAACGACAGGGCAATGCTCACGACTGACATAAACACTGTCAACATCCAGCCGCCCCAGGCAGTGGTCTGCACCAGGGGTAGCCCGAAGCCGCCGCGCATCAGCCAGAGCGCGATAAAGAACGAGAGAATCCATGCCAGGGGCAACCATTTAGCAATGCCCGGAACTCGTCTGCCGATTTGTTGACCTGCCCCGATCGTCCCCAGCACCAGGGCCTCGATCGCCAGCAAAATTAAGCGATAGGCAAACGGCGTCGGCAGCAGCAGCAGCACCAGGGCAAAAATACCAAACCCAATCAGTACGTTCCGCGACAGGAGCTTGGGCTGATTTCGGGCAACCACACCCCAGGTTAATCCGCCGAGTCCACCAATCATTGCCAGCATTAGAGCCAGCCGCCAGTACTGATTCGCCGGGAATCGTCCCACAAAGAAGAGCGGCAGGTTTGCGGGAATGACTTGCCACTTCGCCGTGGTCGTTGCCCACCAGATAAAGCCAAACAGCGTTCTGCCCAGAACAAAGACAATCGCGATCGTCAGCAGCGAGTTAAACCAGCTATTGAACAAATTTTTGCGAAGCCAGGCGATCGGTGTGGATGCGGGTTGCGCGGGGGCACTAGTCGGAGCAGTATGCAGAGTGGTCATAAGAGGCGCAGCTGAAATCGGAGAAATGGTTAAAAAGAAGGGCTAGAAACGTTTTTATCGTTCTGTAATTTGCACTAGGCGATTGAGCTGGTTCATAAACAGAGAAATCAGCAGATCGGCGATCAGGTAGGTCAGCATGATCAGCAAAACGACTTCCACTGCCCGTCCAGTTTGGTTTAGCGTGGTTTGCGCGGTGGCAAAAATATCGGGATAGCCGATCGCCAGTGCCAAACTAGAGTTCTTTGCCAGGTTAATGTACTGGCTGTTTAGCGAGGGAATAATCACGCGCAACGCCTGTGGAAACACGACCAGCCGCATCGCTAACCCAGAATGCAGCCCTAAGGCTCTTGCTGCTTCCCACTGCCCCTTAGAAACGGACTGAATCCCTGCCCGGACAATTTCTGCAATAAATGCCCCAGTATAAAAGGCAAGACCTGCTAGCATCGAGCCATACTCCAGCGACATTCGCAGTCCGCCTTGAGTATCGTTATTAGCCACCTGTGGAAACTGCCAGCCCAAGCCAAACAGGAAGATAACCAGTGCCGCCACAGCCATGCCGATAAGCATATAGCGCTGCGGTTTGCCGGATGCGCCCTGTTCTTCCATCACTTTAATACGCTGCCGCCAGACGATCGAAGCCGCGATCGCTAGCCCAATCAACGCAGTCAGCGATAGCCAGGCGATCGGTTGGTTGGCGGGCCACGGAATCACAATTCCTTTCTTGCTCACCAGCACCGATCCAGGCAGACGAGTAACGTTCGCACCCTGCGACATTCCAAAAAAGACGGCGAAGTACCAGAAAAAGAGCTGAAGCAGCAGCGGCGTGTTGCGAACGATTTCGACGTAGAACTGACTAATTTTTTTGACCAGCCAGTTATTAGAAAAGCTGGCAACTCCGGCAAGAATGCCTAACACCGTTGCGGCAACAAACCCGACCAAGATCAGCCGCAGCGTATTAGTAAAGCCAACGACAAGTGCCCAGAAATAAGTGTCTGTAGGCTTATAGGAAAGAATTCCTTCACCGATATTGAAGCCAGACTGATTTCGCAGAAAGTTGAAGTCAAACTGTCGTCCAAGCTGCTGAAGGTTACGGCTCATATTGCCCATCAGGATCGCGCCGACCGTCACGACAGCCAGCAGCACGATCGCTTGAACTGCAATTCTGACAAAGCGATCATCACGCCAAATGGGAATTTTTTCAGAAGAAGGATCAGTCGAAGAAGTCATAGCGGGAAAGGTATCAAGGCGGCAGAATCACGGAGAGAATGAAAAGCGACCCGTTGAAGCGACAAAGACTCTCCAAGGTGGAAAGTCTTTATCACAGACAGATAGAGTCTAGCGGAATGGCGGCGAATACATCAGACCGCCCTTCGTCCAGAGGCGATTTTGACCGCGATCGATCTTGAGCTGAGAGTTTGTGCCTACATTGCGCTCAAACACCTCGCCGTAGTTGCCGACTGCCTGAACCGCTTTCACCATGAAGTCATTCGACAGACCCAACTGAGTTCCCAGCTCGCCCTGTGCACCCAAGAAGTTTTGGATATCAGGGTTTTGGTCTTGCACCTTTTGCTGCACATTTGCCTGCGTGATGCCAAACTCTTCTGCCTGGAACAGTCCGTAGACAACCCATTTCACGGTGTCAGACCAGCGCGAGTCGTTGTTAACGGTCACAGGAGCTAGCGGCTCTTTTGACAGCACATCCGGCAGCAGAACGTGATCATCGGGCGTCGGGAAGGCACTCCGTTTTGCTGCAAGCTGCGATCTGTCAGTGGTCACCGCTTCACAGCGTCCTTCCTGATAAGCCGCGAAGTTGGCGTTGGAGTCCTGGAACTTCACTTCATTAATCGTGACCCCTGCTTCTCTTGCCCGTGAAGCAAGGTTTAGCTCAGTCGTCGTTCCGGTTTCAACGCAAACTGATTTACCGTTCAAATCCCTAAATGCTCGAATTCCGGAATCTTCTTTCACCATCAAGCCCTGACCGTCATAGAAAACAGTCGGCGCAAATTCCAGACCGTTTCCACCCGTCGAATCCCGGCTACTCGTCCAGGTCGTGTTTCGGGATAGCATATCGACTTCGCCGTTTTGCAGTGCCGGGAAACGAGCCGAAGAATCGAGGTTGCGATACTCTACCTTGGTCGGATCACCAAGAACGGCGGCTGCCACTGCTTTACAAATGTCAACATCCAGTCCAGAGTAGTTACCGCTGGAATCTACAAAGCTGAAGCCAGGAATTGTACCTTCTACGCCGCAAATAAGCGATCCACGAGACTTGATCGTATCGAGACGGCTGCCTGTATTCGCTGCCGGAGCAGCAGCTCCACCTCCTGCTCCAGTGTTCGTCGTCGCTGTGTTGCTTGCGCCCGATCCACAGGCACTCAGCGTTGCAACCGTCAGGGTTGCAGCCAGGAAAAGGGAACCCCACTTCCTCATATTTATTTCACCCACTTTATTCATTAGAGAATCGAAAACAAGAACAGCTCTAACTATTCACTCTGACCCTAAACAGAAGCGAGATTCAACAAAAGCAGCACCAATAAGCCAGTACTGCCCGATTTACCTAAACCTTGCCAGAGGAATGAGAAGTCATTTATCCAGGGTTTCAGATCCAAATCAGAATGGGATCAATCTCGCCTGGATTCTTCTCACTTTTTTACATTCTCCTGGTTTGCGCTTCAGTTTTGTATCTTAGTGTACAGGTTGTCTATCGTAAGTTGGATTCTCCGATGTTCTATAGGTTCTAGCGAATTATTAAAGGAGTTAATAGACGTGAGAGAAAAACTGCGATTCCTGCGCCATGTCGCGAATCAGGGCAATTCGCAGATGAATATAGTTGCTCAGAATGTCTTGCTGTTGGCGATCGAGCAGCTGTTCAGACCACACCTGGCGCAGCAACCACTGCACTAAACTCAGATCGTCCAGGGCTAGAGGAATTGTCGATCGAATCTCATCTACGAAAGCCCAAAACTGACGCATCATCGTTGGACTCATGTCAACCTCTTAAGGTTTGCTTTAGATTTCACTAAGTTACCCTGATTTTTCCTGGTCCTCCCAGTTCCAGATACAAGAAGAAATAAGAGTTACAAAAGCTTCAAGGAGCGATCGATAAATTGACTCCGATCGGCGTTTTACGGGAAAAGAGTCTAACAAAAGAGGGATGACGCTGCTCTTGAAATAAGCAATTTCATCCCTAGTGTTCATAATTTTGCTGGTAGTGTTCCAAACTAGGCTGGCGGTTGCACAGCGATCCCAAAAGGGGATTTGAGGAGTGTTTATCTCCTACCTTGCCCCTAAATCCCCAGGGCTAGGGAATTTCGAGCATGAGCATGGATTGGACGCAGGTTCCCCAGAATGAGGCGGCTACAGGGCAGTTTGAGTTGCGATTAGCTTGTGGTTGCCGTAGTAAGCTGCTTTTCAGGAAGCTCAACGTACTGGGCAACTAGCTTACGGAACTGTTCCCCGTCGATCGTTTCTTGCTCTAGCAGCATATCCACAATGCGATCGAGCAATTCGCGATGGTCGCGCAGAATGCGGCAAGCTTCGGCATAACAGCGCGTTGCAATATCTCGCACCTGATGATCCACACGGGTTGCTACTTCATCGGAGTATTCCGATCGCGACATCAGATCGCGTCCCAGAAAGACTTCCTGATTGTGGCTTTCCAGAGCAAAGGGTCCCAGGTCAGACATTCCGTAGCGCGTTACCATTTCTCGCGCCAGATTTGCCACAACCTGAATGTCATTGCTTGCGCCCACCGTGATTTCAGCATCGCCAAAGACTTCCTGCTCAGCTGCCCGTCCTCCCAGAGCGATCGTAATGCGATCGAGCAGCCAGGAACGAGTGTATAAGCCGCTGTCAATCATTTCCTCGTTAAAGGTCTGCTGGGCAAAACCGCCGATGCCCCCCGATCGCGGAATGATCGTCACCTTGTTAAGCGGGTCAGAGTTCTTCAGCAAAGTCATCAGCAGTGCGTGTCCTGCCTCATGGTAGGCAATGAGCCGCTTCTTCTTGCTGTCAAGCAGGGGGGTCAGCGTCATTCCAGTGGTTACGCGATCGATCGCGTCGTCAACTTCCAGCAGTGTGATCGCATCCTTGCGTCGTCGTGCCGTCAGAATTGCCGCTTCGTTGAGCATATTTGCCAGCTCTGCCCCTGAAAATCCGGGCGTGCGGCGGGCGATCGTTTCCAGCGACACATCTGCGTCAAGCTTTTTGTTGCGGGCATGGACTTCCAGAATGCCTAAACGTCCTTTGTAGCTTGGCAGATCGACTGACACCTGGCGATCGAAACGACCGGGGCGCAGAAGCGCGGAGTCCAGGACATCGGGACGGTTCGTTGCCGCAATAATGATAATGCCCGCGTTGCCCTCGAAGCCGTCCATTTCGGTCAGCAACTGGTTCAGGGTTTGCTCGCGCTCGTCGTTACCGCCGCCAATCCCGGCTCCTCGCTGCCGTCCAACTGCGTCGATTTCATCAATGAAGATAATGCACGGCGCGTTCTCTTTCGCCTTCTTGAACAGGTCGCGCACCCGGGACGCCCCGACTCCCACAAACATCTCTACGAACTCCGAGCCAGAGATGCTGAAGAAGGGCACTCCTGCTTCTCCGGCGATCGCCTTTGCCAGCAGCGTTTTTCCGGTTCCGGGAGGACCAACGAGCAGCACCCCTTTCGGAATTTTTGCGCCGACAGCGGTGAAGCGTTCGGGTTTTTTGAGGAAGGTTACGACTTCCTGGAGTTCTTCTTTGGCTTCTTCGATGCCTGCTACGTCGTCAAACATAACGCCCGTTTTGGCTTCCATTTGAAACCGGGCTTTGGATTTGCCAAAGTTCATTGCCTGACCGGAGGCATTGCTGGTGCGCCGCAAAAACATCAATAACGCTGCAATGAGCACAAACGCTAAAAGCCCGTGCGTCACTAACCAGGCAATCGTCCGGCTGTCGGCAGAAGGCTGAACATCAAGCTCCACATTATTGCCGCGGGCTGCTTCCACCAGTTCAGGGTTTTCGCCTGTAAAGAGAGTCACTTCCTGGCTGGTGTTGCCCTGATAGGGCTCTTTAAGCTGCACCTCAGCCACATTTCGAGCAGGGTCAATTTGAATTCGGTTAACTTCTCCCGCTTCAACTTTTCGCAGCAGATCGCTATAGGTTAGGGCATCTTTTGCGGCTGGAGATTGAGCCAAACCCGGAGGACTGCCCAGCGTACTTTGCAGCACCAGCCAGATTGCGGTTGCCGCCCCGGTCATCCAGGAACCCTGCCGCATTTTTCGATCGCGCTTTGAGGATAAGACCATATTTGCCTGTTGCCCAGCCTGTCTCATAACCTGTTGCCCTTTGCTGTCTTGTATCGCTGAGGGAGCTGCCCTTTTTCTTTGCTTAGCACTAGTCTAGCTTGCCCCATCGTAACCTTTGTTTTGGTTGGTGGGGGAGTGGGGAATGGGGGGATGCGTAGGACGGTGGAAGGGAGAATGAAGGGATGGGCAGGAGGTTGGGGAAGGCAATGAAGCTTGAGGAGGGTATTGGTCTGCATGAACTTCTGCCCTTTTCTCTGCAAACCTTCCCCACTTTGTACTTGCTGCTATGCTCTGCCCGCTTGCGCTCCTGTGATTTCTTGACCCTTTATTCCTCCATCCCTTACTTTATTCCTCCACTCCTTACCCATTCACGCATCCACCCTTCTACTGCTGCACCTTCGTCAGAGCCATGACTGCCTGCAATCGCACATCGGGATCATTGTCCTGGGTTAACTGTTGCAGTTGTTCAATAATTTGTTCCGATTCGCTGCCGCCTTGGGCTGCAATTTCGCCTAGCTCGTACACTGCCGCAACTCGAACTGTGCCATCACCTGTAAGGAGGGCATGCATAAAGTGTTTGGTGCGATCGTTTTGTGAGGAGAGCTGGGCATTTGCGGTGGGACGGAGTTCTGCAATTTCTTCCAGAATGGATGGCTGGTGAACTCGGGTGGGTTCTGCGTTACTGTTAAGCACTTCGCTGATGGCAGGGTCAGTGGGAATCAGATCGGGAACTTCCACTTCGCCAAATGAGTTGGGATGCACAATACTCGTGACAGACAGAGAGGCGGCAAGGGTGAGATCCGTATCTGAGTCGAACACAACGTCTGAGTCGAACACAAATGGAGAATTGCTCGGTGAGGTTGATGATTCTGAAGATGCTTCGGAAGAAGAGGATGTTGATTCAACGGGTTCGGAAGCGGGCATTTCTGCTATGGGAGCAGGAATTTCGGGGGCGGTTTTTGGCTCGGAATTCAGGATTGGATTGTCTGAAACCGAGTCTGCAACGGAGAATTCCTGAATAGCAGGCTCGGCAACAGGCATTTCTGGAGCTTCAAGCTGAGTAGAAGCATCATTGACTAACGCTTCGATCGCCTGCTCAAATTCTGGAGCGACCTCTGAAGGTGGTGAGGCGATCGATAATTGATCTGAAGACTGATCTACAGATCGATCGAGGCGAGCAGGAGCCGAATTTTGAGCAGAATAGCGTGCGGACTGACGTTTTCTAGCCACTCGCCGAGCCGCAAAATATGCTTCTACTAAAAGATAAGATACTAAACTAATCCAAATGAATTGCATAGTTTGATTGCCTTTTACCTTGCTTTTACTACGCTTTAACCGTATTGCAGCAAATGCACCCTGGATGGCGCATCTCACTTACTGAAGAATTTTGGTATTGCGATCGAAAATTGCTGCGCTTGATACTGCTCTTTTAGGCGATCGAAGGTACAGCGAATGCCAGAAGGTAATGCCGAACGCGAAAGCGGGATAGCAGGGGAAATGACAAGGCGAGTTTGCGGCAAATGCCCCTGCTTCAAACGGATGAGGAACTTGAACACGATCGGCGCGTGACCTGCCTGGAGCTATTTTTCGATCTATTTATTGTGATTATTGTGGAAGAGTTTGCTCATGATTGAGCAGAGGATATTTCATAGGCAGGTGTTAGCAGATTTATCTTTTTCTGCATTTGTTTTTGCACTTACAGCGGGTTTAGATCGGCGCAACCTCTTGCAACGACCCCTTTGAAACCGAAGGATTGAAGCCAAGAGAATTGAAAATCGACTAATTCAAAATCACTTTTTGCAGCACTGTGCCGTCGGTATTCATGCGATAGACGATCGGGACACCCGTAGCCAGTTCGAGTAAAGGCACTTCCTCTGAGGTGAGCCGATCGAGATCCATGATGATCGATCGCAGCGAATTGCCGTGTGCCGCAACCAGCACATTATCGCCTGCCTTAAGCTGCGCCAAAATGCGATCGCGGAAGAAAGGCATTGCCCGGTGCATCGTATCTTCTAAGCTTTCGCCGCCCGGAGGACGCTCAGAAAACGATCGCCGCCAGATCTGAACTTGTGCCGCGCCAAATTTTTCGACCGTTTCCTGCTTGTCTAATCCCTGAAGTTTGCCGTAGTAGCGTTCGTCAAGCTGGGGTGTGGTGAAAATGGGCAATTCCTGTGCGGGTTCTCCGTCGTAGTGATCCCATCCGTGCCAGTTGGGGTCATCGTCACCATGTTTAAGGATGGGGGTTTTGCCGCCGCAGATTTCGCTGCACTCAGTTAGACACACTACTGCCGTCTCCATCGCCCGAAACAGCATACTCGTAAAGCAAACATCCACCCGGTAGTCTCTTAGCTTCTTAGAGGCGACCATCGCTTCTGCCCGTCCCCGCTCGCTTAGCGGCACATCGACCCATCCGGTAAATTTATTGGCAGCGTTCCACAAACTTTGTCCATGACGAATCAGAATCAGATCGGGCATTTCGATCGCCTCACACAATAAGCAATTTTTGCTAGCCGAATTTTTCTAATCCTTAAAGTGATAGATTAACAGGCATTTTGTATCGACCCTTAGGTATTACTTTTGAAGAAATTTAGAGAATATCTCAGCTTGAAGCAGGAATTCCGCAGTATTTCAACAAGGGTGCTGGTGATGCTCCTGGGAATTAGGCTGCTGTTTTGGCTGGCGATCGTACCCCCGGCAAACGCCGCCCCCTGTCGGATAATAGGCACTCAAACAGTCTGCATCAGCGAGATTAAGCGCAGCGCGAAATATCCCTGGGAATATCGGGTAACGCTGAGCCAGGATGGGGCGAAACAGCCCCAGGAGATTTTGAACTGTCGCGATGGGAAGCAGTTTTCCCCACAGGGTAATCGCCGGCCAGTCAATTCAGAGGCAGGTGCTGTGCTGTTTCAAACCAAGGAAACTGGAGAATGGATTTGTCAGCCGGTGAAGCGGAATTGACGCAAGAAATCCCTCAAAACCTTAACTTTTGTCGGAGGTTCACTCAATAGGAGTCGGTTACACTACTCGCGAAAGTGCTGGCAGCCTCTATGTTTCAGATCGGTCAACTTTTGGACGATCGCTATCAGCTCGTTGAGCCGCTCAAGATAGCTGGCGTGCGGCAAACCTGGCGATCGATCGACTTAACCTATCAGACGGCTTGCATCATCAAGCTGCTTGGATTTCACCCGACACTGCAATGGCAGGACTATGAGCAATTTGAGCGGGAAATCAGAATTCTTAAAACTCTGAAGAATAATTTCATTCCACGCTATTTGACCCATTTCTCGCTGGAACTGGAGGGAATGCACTGGTGTGTCCTAGTGCAGGAAGAAATTTCGGGTACATCGCTGCAAAGTTTGCTGGATCAGCATCACCGCTTTACCGAGGATGAAGTGCGGCAAATCGCGATCGACTTACTCCAAATTTTGATCGATCTGCAGGGGCAGTATCCACCTGTTTTGCATCGCGACATTCACCCTGGTCATGTGATGCTGACGCCCGATCGAACAGTTTATCTAATTGGCTTTGGGGCAGCGCAAATCGGGGCAGGGGCGATCGGCGATTTCACGGTAACCGGAACTTACGGCTATGTGCCGCTAGAGCAGTTTGGCGGACAGGCTGTGCCTGCTTCTGATTTGTATGCCGTTGGCGCAACGATACTGCATTTATTGACTGGAGTATGTCCGGCAGATTTGCCACAGCATCAGTTTAAGCTTCAGTTTCGATCGTTTGTTTTGATTGACGATCGATTTGCTGTCTGGTTAGAAAAAATGCTAGAGCCAGATATAAAACAGCGATTTCAAACCGCAAAGCAAGCGTTAACGGTTTTGTTAAAAGCTCAATTAAAAACTGAATTAGAAACTGAGCCAGACGATAAGGCGGTCGTGTTAAATGCTGATGATGGTGCTCGTTCACTTCAGATTCAAAAAAACGAATTCGAGCGCGTCACACTCAATCAACTTTCTGATCAGCTACAAGTCAATATCCGCAAGCGCGGCATTCATTTTGCAGATGCGCTTTGGCTGGGTGCGGGCGCTCTTACGGGCGGCGTATCGGTATTGATGCTGTTTTCCCCTGTTCATCCGGTTTTGAGTCTGTTGTGCTGGCTCGATAGTTTGCCCCTGCTGGGAATTGGCTTGATTTCTGCGCTGGGCGAAGCCTCGGTCACGCTGAGCGATCGATCGCTGTTCATTCAGTGGAAATGTTTGGGACTTCCCTATCGCAAGGTGAAACAATCTAGCCCGGCAGTGGCGATCGATTCGGCAACAACAGGAATTACGATTCAAACCGAGAATCAGCGGCACAATATCGGGCAATTTTCGCCGGAGTTAAGTCACGCAGAGGCGGAGTGGTTGGTGGGGGAAATTGGGCGGTGGATGAGTGGGTGAGTGAATAGCTGTTAGAGTTGGGCAGCTTGGAGGCAGGTTGAGAAGGGGGCAGTGGTTTTAAGGGCTTGGGGGTTGATGTGGGTCGGGGTGGCGGCGTAGCCCCAGGATTGCAGGGTTTGGATCAAGTGCGATCGATTGGGTAAATTTAATTTGCCGCGTCGTCCGATTTCGCGCAGGGTGTAAAAGTAGGGGGGCAGGGAAGATTCTGCTTGCATGGTTTCTAGAATGGCGACGCAGTCTGACCATTGCCGTTCCTGGGCGATCGCTTTCATTTCAGCTACATAATCTGCATCGTGTAAATCACTTAGCCACATTGCGCCACTGATGCTGAGGGGCGACCGGTCTTGCGGGCAGTGGATGCGCCCCAGTTTTTCCCAGGCGATCGTCTGGTAGTCGCCGCAGGTGTGGCAGTAGCCAAGGAAGCCGTAGCTGCGGGAGTTGAGCTGGATCGACGGCACAAGCCGCACCATAACGCGATAGCTCTCTCCGGCAAACAAAGAAAAGACGGGAACTACGCCAAATCCTTTTGCGGCAGCACTCTGCTGGACTGCGCCAATCAACAATCGAAGTCCCTGTTCGTGGGCGGCAGGATGGGAACGGGCATATGCGCCAAAGGCGGCAAGACTGCGATCGGGCGTTGAGCCACTCGCGCTTCTGCCATCGGTGCTGGTGAGGTAGAGCAATCCGCCCAGAGCGACTGCCCATAGACTCGTACTTAAATAAGGCGCAGGTGACCCAAACGCATCAACATCGACCAGATCATAAAAATCCTGCTGACGATAGCACTCAAAAAAGACCCGATTGGCATCCTGATTCGTGAGACGAACGCGATCGGCTGGAATTTGAGAGAGATTCTGCTGCAATACGCCACTCATTTCAGGATTGCTGTCGTTGATCCACAAATCATTCGCTCCACTTTCCCAGAAATAGCGAAGCGATCGAATACCGCTGCCTGCCATTGCGTCTAACACGCGCAGTCGTCCGGTTTGCTGACGGTAAACGGCTGCTGCCAGCACCCCCAGATCGCGCACCATTCGACTTTGAGGGCGGTAAAAGGCATTGCCGATGTAAAAGTGAGTGTTGCGTTCGGAGGCTGCTTTGGAAGGGACGGTCATCTTTATTTTTTAGATTTTTTGCAGGAGGGTTGCTCAGTGCAGTGTGAATCAACGTTGATTGAGCTTTTTCTTTATCGCCCTGCGTTAGTCGTGGCGATATCGAGTGACTGAGGCACAGGTTGAAGCACTGGCTTGCTCAATCAGCTTAATGACAATTTTCTCAGCACCGTCGTCCACGAACTGCGAACCCTGATGGCAAGCTCATGTAGAGGAAAGAGGAAGATATGGTTTGAGGAATCGCGATTGGATAGAGCGATCGTTGCCCAAGTAGCCATGCCACCGTCTTCTTTACAAAACTTAGAACTCGTTATCATAAAAGAGTAGATTTCCCAATCAAGCATTCTGTGACTCATTCCCCGATCGTCCTCTGGTATCGTAACGATCTGCGCCTGCACGATCATGAGCCGCTGCACCGTGCCCTGCAATCCGGTACGTCTGCCGTGATTCCGGTATATTGCTTCGACCCCCGGCAGTTTGGCGAAACGTCCTATGGTTTTCCGAAGACGGGCGCATTTCGTGCTCGATTTTTGCTGGAAAGTTTGGCGGATTTGAGAAATTCCCTGAGGGCGATCGGCTCCAATTTAATTATTCGGATGGGAAAGCCAGAAACGGTTCTGGCAGAAATCGCGCAGGCAACGGGAGCAACGGCAATTTATTTTTCAAAGGAAGTCACTTCAGAAGAAGTCGCCGTTGAGCGGGCAGTCGCCGCAGCCGTCCAACCTTTGAACGTAACGATGCAACCCTACTGGGGCGTGTCGCTGTATCACCCGGATGATTTGCCGTTTGAAATTTCCCGCGTCCCGGAGCTGTTCACCAATTTCCGTAAAGAAGTTGAGCGAGCAGCAACGGTAATTCCGCCCTTTCCCAAGCCCCAATCTCTACCCCCGCTCCCAACCCTTGAACCCGGAAACCTGCCCGAGTTGAGTGATTTAGGGCTGGAAAAACCTGCGTTAGACGATCGGGCAGTGTTGCCGTTTAAAGGAGGCGAATCTGAAGCTCTGGCGCGGCTGCATCACTACTTTTGGCTAAACGATCACCTGAAAGTCTATAAAGAAACGCGCAACGGCATGCTGGGCGCAGACTATTCCACTAAATTTTCGCCCTGGCTGGCAAATGGCTGTTTGTCGCCGCGCTATGTCTATAAACAGGTGCAGGACTACGAATCGCAGCGATTTAAAAACGAGTCAACCTACTGGCTCATCTTTGAATTACTCTGGCGTGACTATTTCCGCTTCATTTCTGCCAAACACGGGAATAAGATTTTCTTTGCCTCTGGGCTGCAAGGCATTAACATTCCCTGGAAAGAAGACTGGCAGCGGTTTGATCTCTGGCGGGAAGGCATGACCGGATACCCGCTAGTGGATGCGAATATGCGCGAACTGGCAGCGACCGGCTTTATCTCGAATCGCGGCAGGCAAAATGTGGCAAGCTTCCTCACCAAAAATCTGGGTATTCATTGGATGATGGGCGCGGAGTGGTTTGAGTCGCTGCTGATCGACTATGACGTAGCCAGCAATTGGGGCAACTGGAACTATACGGCAGGCGTGGGTAACGACGCCCGTGGATTTCGCTTTTTCAACATCACCAAGCAGGCAAAGGACTACGACCCCCAGGGTGAATACGTGAAACACTGGCTGCCCGAACTGGCAAACGTCCCCGCTAGCAAAGTCCACGAACCCTGGAAGCTTCTGCCCGTAGAGCAACAGCGATTTAATATGCGACTGGGCGTGGATTATCCCAATCCGATCGTCGATCTGTTCAAATCTGCCGAAGCAAATGAGCGAATTTATGATCAGGCGATGCGAAGCGGTTCCCCCGCTGGGGTAATGGACCAATCCACCGACCCGCGCAGGCAGGGTAACTCTCGCAACCGCTCAATGCAGCGTCCCCAACCCTCCCGGAGACGATGAACTTGCTGAAGGGTTGTAGTCAAGATTGTGCTAAAAACTGCTAAAGCTTGATCTTGATTCCGTCGGCAGGTGTCATTTTCTCGGTCAAAATTGCAGTTCCGTTTAAGGGAGCCTCTGAAGTGACCGGAGGGGCGATCGACGGATTCGAAGGATAGCTGCTGCCGTCAAACTGTAAACGGGCATAGTGAGGCGTTGCGCCGCCCCCCTCCACAAAAATCATTAGATCCTTCCAGCCTGCGGTTGTGTCCTGAGCAATCACCACCGGAGGATTCACCAGCGTCATGCGAGAAACCATCTCATAGCTCTGTCCGGCAGGTTCCAGAATCAGCATCGTGCAGCCACCCGAACCGCAGGTGTAAGACCCCATCAGATAAACCAGGGCTTCGGGTGCGCCGTCGTCGTTCAGATCCACGCGATTGTAGGTGTAGCGCATTGATTCCAGCAAAGATTTATCGCCGCTGCGGTCTACCATGATATTGACGATCGCCGCTTCCAGAGCTGCATCTGCTGCGGTCGCTGAGGAACGATACTCAATTTGTCCCAGTCGAATTCCGTCCGGTGTGGGTAAGGGAGAATCAGGGTAAACGGCAAGCCCATCCGGCTGAACCGAGCTATCTTCATCCGGTTGAGGCGTAGAAGGTCGGGCAGCAGGCTTCGGAGTGGCGGCAGGAGGAGTTAGGGGCTTGCTGGGCGTTGCCGGAACGGGCTTGGGAATCTCTGAGGAGGCGATCGGCGTGGGGCTGGAAAGCGGACTGGGGGACGGCTGAACCGGGGTTGGCTCTGTTGTTCTTGTCGTCGTCGAAACGGTTGCTTTACGAGAATCGCAGGCAGTCAGGCTAAGGGTTGCTGCCATCAGCGCAGTCGAAATTAGCAATGCAAAGCACTTTCCCCAACGGGGCGATCGAACAACTTGAAGCGGAAGGGCAGAACGTGACATAGCCGTTGTCTCAGCGGTATTTCTGGTTAGTGATTTAGACTGAGCACGAGGAAAAAGGTTTCTGCGGGAAATTGGGACAGTTTTGCTCAAGTTTGCTCTAGTTCACTCAACTTTGCTCTAGAGTGAAGCGTCTTGGGTTATCAGTGACGACTTGATGAGCTGCGATCGCGATTCTTTATTGCAATTTCTTAGGGTACTTCAATGGCGTACATTCAATAGCACGCATTCAGTGGCGCACATTCAATAGCACACAAAGATTGGGGTAGGCTGCATTAGTTTTCGGACGGGCAGATTACTTTGTCATCTTCAATGCGAATCTGAGCAGGCGTAATAGGAAGATCGGTGGTGCAAATGGTTGCATGAAGAGAAGCTGTTTTTAGAAAATCACTGGATTGAGCAACGGATTTTGCCTGCCGGGTGTAGACAATTCCGATAAAATTTTGAAGCCCTGGTTTTGTGGCAGTTGCAGTAATAATCGACCGATCCGGCTCGGTTGGAATGAGCTGATACTGATAGTGATTATTAGACTGAATTGGCAACTGAAGCTGATTTACAGAATCGGCAAATTTATGATTTTCTAGCCAGTAGGCCTGCTGGCTGCGGTTAATTGCTTCGATCGCGGTTTTAGCCTGCGATTGGGAGAGCGTATCAATTTGGTTTTCGTACGCGGTGATCAGAATTGAATAGCTGCCTGCAACAAAGCCGATCGCCAGATAAAAAGGACTGGCAAGACAAATGCCGACAATGCAAAGAATCTTTGCGGTTTCAGAAGCAGACTTCGCGCCCTCATAGTCCTGCTTTTGATACTGCAACTTAACTCGTCTGGAAAAAATCAGGGCAGCAATGCCGAGCGGTAAAAATGCTAGAAATGTGGTCAATAAAGCCAGAGCAAAATAGGGACGAGGACGGCTTTTGGTTGTGCCTGCTTCAGCAGAATCAATCTGGATTGAAGGAAGTTTGCTCGAAGGTTTTGGTGGCGCAAGCTGAACAGTTTTTGTCCAGGTCAGGGTGTGGGTATCGCTTTGTTTGCCATGAATCTCAAGCCGATCGATTGTCGAAATTTCCAGTTTTTCGATTCCCTTCTGAAGCGACTTCGCGATCGACTGTGGCGGAACCTCTGCCCCTTCCAGCAAAATTTTGAGGCAGCTTTCATGCCGTATCAGTTTCGCGGTGATGGAGTGGGGCTGAAGCGATCGGTTGATCAAAAGGGCGATTGCTTCTAGATTTCCTTGCCTTGCAAGCTCGAACAGCGTTGGCTGACCCATTGCCCGTGAAATGTTCCAATTTAATGTTCCAGTGATGGCAGATCTGCTCTGCGGGGTGGGTCAGTTGCAGTCGGCGGTGCGGTAGATTCGGTTGATTCTGAAGACGATTCTGCACTTTGTCCTGAAGCCTGCTCCCCCGATTCTAAACTGGGGGCAAAATTCTCAACCAGGGGAGTTTGTCCGACGGGTTCTGCTTTTTTGACGCGCTTGATCGGTAAGTTGGCAATCAAAACTGTGGTTCGCTGATCATTCTCTAGCGCAAAGTCTGACTCGCCTGGCTCGATTTCGACATAGCGTGAGACGACTTCTAAAATCTCCTCGCGCATCTTTTCCACCATTGCCGGAGACAAATCAACTCGATCGTGTGCCAGAACAAGCTGAAGCCGTTTACGGGCAGTATCACGGCTGCTGTTGGCAGTTGCGCTGCGCGAGAAAATGCGATCGAGGAATTGCTGAAGCATGGGACAGGTAGCGCGTAGCAGGTTAGGAAAAGGCAAAAAGACGATCGGTGACGGTCAAGGATAGCAATAAGAAGCGGCTGTGCAGCAGCATGAGCAATCCTATTTACGGGAGGGACGGAAGATCCGCAAAATGCGAGAGAGCAAATCCTCTTGCGGAACGGTCAAATCTAGGAACGGAACGGTTTCTCCTTCCAGTCGGCGCACGATGTTGGCATAGGCTGCTGCCGCCAGCGAAGGCGTTTCAGACAACACTAACGGTTCACCCCGGTTCGTTGAGACGATCACTCTCTCATCATCAGGAACCACACCAATCAGCGGAATTGCCAAAATTTCCTGCACATCTTTAACCGACATCATCATATCCTGCTCGACCATCGCAGGCCTAATTCGGTTAATAATTAGGTGCATTTTTTTAATATCGTTAGCTTCAAGCAAGCCCACCACGCGATCGGCATCTCGCACGGCAGCAACTTCAGGCGTGGTGACAATAATGGCTTCTTTTGCAGCGGCGATCGCATTCAGAAAGCCCATTTCAATGCCGGCAGGGCTATCGATCAGGATGTAGTGAAACACTTTGCTCAATGCACCAACCAGCTTTTTCATTTGCTCTGGCGTAACGGCTTCTTTGGTGCGATTTTGTGCCGCCGGCAGCAGGGCAAGATTGGGCTGACGCTTATCTTTGACCAGTGCCTGATCCAGGCGGCATTCGCCAGCAAGCACCTCGATCGCCGTATAGACAATTCGGTTTTCTAAACCCAACAGCAAATCCAGGTTTCGCAGCCCAAAGTCAGCATCAATTACGGCAACCTTGTGCCCCCGCTGAGCCAGAGCCATGCCCAGATTCGCAGTAGAAGTCGTCTTACCAACGCCTCCCTTGCCCGATGTCATTACAATGATTCGACTCATAGGATCTGAACGTACGTGAAACTGCTTTTGTTGGCGATTCGGTTAATATTACGCGATGTGTCAAGCGATCGTCTTGAGCCACGATCGGTCTAAAGCATCAAATACAGCGTTAAAGGTAAGATGTAACCCTGCAATTGACTCAGTAATTTGCTTTAATTTGCTTTTCACACGCAAAAGAATAGCGCAATTCAACCTGAATAAATCTAGCTTGAATATCTCATTCTAAATATTGTTTTGCCGAATCGAACAAAAAACTTACAACTCGCTGCAAACTTCCTGTATCGCGGTGCATTTTTTCAGGCAAAGCCACTAGGAAAACAGCAGATCTTTAGAGAAATCGGTTCGGCGAACAATTCGAATACTGCCGTTCATCACATAAGCTACTTCCGGCTGATATTGGCTGGGCGGCGTTTCGGGAGCACGAGCCATCAGGTCGCCAATCCGAATCTGAGTCGGTTCCATTCGCAGTGCCATGACCAGACAGCGCAAATTGCCCGATGCACCCGCCTGTACCACACCTCGCAGCGTTCCCCACACCAGCACATCTCCGTCTGCAATAATGCTGCTGCCCGGATTCACATCGCCCAGCACAATCACCGTGCCGGGATGCCGAATTTCAATCCCAGAGCGAACTGTTGTTTCCAGATAGAGCGGCTCTGCAAGTGCCTGTCCGCTTTCGTCGGACTGATTCAATCGGGGAATCGACGACTGTTGCTCAACGGAAAATCCGAGCGTGGCAGCGGCGACTGCCGTTTGTCTGCGGCTGGTATAAATGCGCTTTAGCTCCAGTTCTGCCTCACCGAGAACATCATTAATCGCCTGAATCTGACGCCCATCCAGCAATCGATCGCGAACAATGAGATGTACGGGCGTTCTCGGCTGCCAGAAGCGTTCTCCAGCGTTCAGGCGTTGCTTGAGCTGTTGCCAGATATCTGTCCACGCCGTCGCTGCACCAGGCGTTTCTAAATCAGGCGGCAAAAGCAGCAGCAGTCGCCCATTTTCACCTTTGAGGCGCACCTGAGGCACTTCTTTTGCATCCAGATTGGGGGCAGTGGGCTGGAGTTCTCCATCAGAGGCGATCGTTGAC
>NZ_JACJOR010000435.1:0-2366 GCF_014695615.1 Leptolyngbya sp. FACHB-711 | reverse complement strand
TGGCAGTGGGTGCAGCAGTTTGGACGACAAGCCATCCAGCAACTAGAAGGGGAATTGATATCGTTGGACAAAGGCATTGAACCTGCCCAAGAATCGATTGACCCGATGTTCGTGGACTTGCCTTTGGTAATTGCTGCTGATGGTGTCAGTGTGCCGTTTCGCGCTCAAGCAGGAACGCCCAAGGGCAAGATCCGCTTTCAAGAAGTCAAGATCGCTCTGCTTGCTCGACTTCGCTCCGTTCAGACTCGAAGTGCTCAAACCAAGACTCGACTGGAGCAACGACGACTAGTGGCAGTGCTGGGCGACATCGCTGCCCTGCAAGCACGACTTCAGCTAGAAGCCTTGCATCAAGGCATCACCACTGCCCCTCAAGTGGTTTGGATTTCTGATGGAGCACGCGGATTTCGGCGATTATTTGAGCAACACTTTGCCAGCATCGCTATCGGTATTTTGGATTTCTATCATGCTGCTCAGCAGTTGTGGGAAGCTGCCGAAGCTTATGACGATACGCTCCCGACTCGCACTCCTGGGCAATGGTTTGAGCGATTGCGCCATTCATTACGTCATGGATATGTACATCGGATTGTTCAAGAACTGGGACGTTTATTGAAGTATCCGTCCACGCCTGCTTCAGCCAAACCAGTGTTGAAGCGAGTGCAGCAATATCTCAGCAAACATCTACCTCATCTGCAATATCGACAGTTCAAAAAACAAGGATTTCCCATTGGTTCAGGCATGGTCGAGAGTGCTTGCAAGTGGCTGATTGAGCAACGCTTTAAGGGAACTGGAATGCGTTGGAGTGAGGCAGGATTTAATCACTTGTTGCACTTGCGTCTAGCTTGGGTCAATGGGCGTTTTGATCCCCTGTTCGCAGACCACCCTTTAACCCTCCATCTCTACTCCCCCAACCGCTAGGTGCGCCCACAAAGCCTCTTGACTACACAAACGATTTAGGACTGCTATATGCTAAGATTAAGTTTCGCAATTTACGTCCGGTCTGTTATTGCGTATTGGAACTTGTTTATTCGAGGCATCCATAAAAACAACTAACTATTGCTCTTAGGCTGGTCCCAGCATTCTATTGGGGATAGGGGCACAACCAGGAGCGATCTAATCTATGACATTTCATACCCTCGGTCTTTCGACCGAATTGCTGCGTGCTGTTAATGATGAAGGCTACACCACAGCAACACCGATCCAGCAGCAGACAATCCCGGCGATTTTGCAGGGACACGATATTTTTGCCAGTGCCCAGACAGGAACGGGTAAAACCGCCAGCTTTACGCTGCCATTACTACAACGCCTCAACCTTTCATCCCCCGAAAAAAGTTATCGCCACCCGCGTGCTCTCATCCTGACCCCAACCCGTGAACTATCAGCCCAAGTCGGTGATAGCGTCACAACCTATGGCAAATATCTGACTCTTAAGTCAGCGATCGTTTATGGGGGTGTTGGCTTTGTGCCGCAAGTGCAAGCGTTGAAACGGGGCGTGGATATTGTAGTCGCAACTCCCGGACGATTATTGGATCACCTGGCGCAGAAAACCATTGATCTGTCCCAGATTGAAATCGTAGTGCTGGATGAGTGCGATCGCATGTTAGATATGGGATTCATCCACGACATTCGCAAAATTCTGGCAAAATTACCCGTTTCTCGACAGACGTTAATGTTTTCTGCCACCTTTTCGCCCGCGATCCGGCAACTGGCTGACACATTGCTCAATCAGCCAGTTCAGATTGAAGTCGCCCCTCGCAACACAGCGGCAGAACAAGTTGAACAGATTGTGCATCCAGTGGATCGCGATCGTAAGCGAGAATTACTGTCTCATCTGATTGGCTTTAATAATTGGAAACAGGTTTTGGTCTTTACCCGCACCAAACACGGGGCGAACCGATTGGCGGAGCAACTGGCTCAAGATGGGCTGAAAGCGACTGCGATTCATGGCAATAAAACCCAGTCTGCCCGTACTCGTGCTCTGAATGACTTTAAACAAGGGAAGGTGCGCGTCCTCGTTGCCACCGATGTCGCCTCCCGGGGGTTAGACATTGATCAACTGCCTCACGTGGTGAACTTTGAACTACCGAACGTGCCTGAAGACTACGTGCATCGGATTGGTCGGACGGGGCGCGCGGGTCATGCCGGACGGGCAATTTCTCTGGTCTCTAAAGATGAAAACTCCCTTTTGCAAGGGATTGAGCAGCTATTAAAGCGCAAACTAACAACAGATGTCATTCTGGGATACGAGCCAACGGCTTCTTCTCAGTTACAGGCAAAAGGGCAACCTGACCAACAGCGATCTAAAAAACGTCGAGGTCGACAGCGCCAAACTCATTCTGCTTCATCTCCTTACCGTGGAAAAAATTCCA
>NZ_JACJOR010000434.1:0-30182 GCF_014695615.1 Leptolyngbya sp. FACHB-711 | reverse complement strand
AGGATTCTGAATTACTGCCTATTCGATTACCTAACGGGGAACCGCTGCGATCGTTTCTGGATAAGGATTTACTGTCTCCTCTTTTAGATTGTGCTCTCTGCTACCGAATCTCACTCTGCTTTAGAGGATAACGAACAAGGACAGCATAAATATAATGCTGCTGTAGAAATGTCTGGATACAGCAGTGTGGGGTCAGGCTTTGAAAGAGGTTGCCATGAGCCCTGTGAGGTCGGAATGAGAGCGAGGCAAAGCAGTTTCCCTTAAGGGCAATTGGCTGAAAAAAAGTCGCGTCGGGCGATCGGCGAGAAGAGTTTAGGGAAGCTCTAATCCTGAAACCATAACAGTGAATCGGGACAACAGGCAGTCGGGAACAAGTTTGTCGGGATCAGTATTGCAAGCACATTGGAGATTGGGCTAGTGAGTAGTAAAAAGTATTTTGGTCTATCGCGTCGTCAGGTTGTTCGGGGTCTGCTAGCAACCACTGCCTTTGGCATCACTGCAAAGTTGGGCACGGGCTGTAGTCCGTCTGGCACAACGAATCAGGCCAGTGTGGGTGGCAGTGCAGCCGGGGGCGCTGAGGAATTGCCCGTTGGTTTTATCTACGTCGGCCCCAAGGATGACTATGGCTATAACCAGGCACATGCCCAAGGCGCGGCAGGCACGGCGAAGGCAGTCCCAGGTGTAAAGCTGCTCGAAGAAGCAAATGTGCCTGAAACCACAGCCGTTGCTGAATCAATGCGCAACATGATCGATATCGACGGCGCGAAGGTGCTGTTTCCAACCTCCTTTGGCTATTTTGATCCCCACATTCTCAAGATGGCAGCGGAATACCCAGATGTACAGTTCTTCCACGCAGGCGGGCTCTACAAAGAAGGGACGCATCCCAAGAATGTCGGCAGCTATTTTGGCTACATCGATGAAGCGCAATATGTGGCAGGTGTTGTTGCCGCACTGACTTCGAAGACGGGCAAACTGGGCTTCATTGGGGCAAAGCCGATTCCGCAAGTACTACGAAACATCAACAGTTTTACCCTGGGAGCGCGGAGCGTCAAGCCGTCTGCCACGACGCAGGTGGTCTTCACAGGCAACTGGGCAGAGCCGATCAAAGAAGCCGAAGCCGCAAACAGCATGGCAGACCAGGGCATTGACGTGATCACCTGCCACGTGGATAGCCCCAAAGTTGTGATGGAAACCGCCGAAAAGCGCGGCATTTTCTCTTCGGGCTACCATGCTAATCAGTCTGCGCTGGCTCCCAAAGGCTATCTTACGGGCGCAGAGTGGGACTGGACGAATATCTACTCGCGCATCACTCAGGATGTGAAAGCAGGCAAAACCCTCAGCGATGGCAGCATTCCCCATCTACTGCGGGGCGGCTTGAAAGATGGATTCTGTAAAGTTTCAGACTATGGTCCGGCAGTCAGCTCGGAAACAAAGCAAAAAGCCGATGCCGTGAAAGCCCAGTTTATGGACGGCAGCATGGTCATTTATAAGGGCGGACTGAAGGACAACAAAGGCAATGTGATTATCCCTGCCGGACAGGACCAAAAGCAGCAAGATCCCAAACTGGAGGAAATGAACTACCTCGTGGAAGGAGTGATTGGGTCGATCGGCAGCTAATCAAGCCTCTGCTCGGTTAGTAGGTTGTAGTCGCAGGATGGGTTAACGCAGTGTAACGCCTCACCCGCCAAGCATTAACGCACCCTTACAGATCGTGGGATACATCCAAACAAGCCCGCTTTTTTATCGCTTGGAAGACCGATGGGTTAGGCATTGCCGTAACGCATCCTGTGAGACTTCAGAACTCAACATTTCACTCAGTTATCATTTCCCTTAACCCTATGCAAAGTTGGCGAAGAACGCTCGAAGCAGTCTGTTTGCCGATCGCTGCCATTCTGGTGGGGCTGCTGCTGTTTGGTGTCTTTTGTACGGCAGTGGGCGCAAACCCGATCGCCGTGTATGGTTCGATCTGGAAATCTGCCTTTGGTCGATGGAATACGTTTCAAAATACGCTGATCCGGGCGGCTCCGCTGATGCTGTCGTCCCTCTGTACTGCCTTACCCGCTCGACTCGGACTGGTGATCATTGGCAACGAAGGGGCACTCGTGGTCGGCGGACTGGCGGCAGTGGCGATCGGTTTAGGACTGGGAACCTCGGTTGCGCCCACAATCGTTCAAATTGGCATGGCGATCGCAGGCATGATCGCAGGTGGTATCTGGATTGCGATTGCAGGTGGGCTGCGCCACTACCGCGCGGTAAATGAAACGATTAGCAGTTTGTTGCTGAACTATATTGCGATCGCCCTGCTGAGTCATCTGGTGGGCGGACCGATGCGCGACCCCAACTCGCTCAACAAACCCTCGACCTATCCCTTGGCAGAAGTGAATATGCTAAGCGTGATTCCGGGAATGCGAGTTCACTGGGGCTTGGTGTTTGGCGTGATCGCCTGCATCATTACCTATTTTCTAATGCAGCGCACGGTGTTTGGCTTCGCGGCACGCACGGCAGGCGGCAACATTCGAGCGGCGCGGATTGCAGGTCTTCCCGTCGGCAAGCTGACGCTGATGGTGTGCTTTCTGGCAGGAGCCTGTGCTGGACTCGCAGGCATGGTGGAAGTCGCAGCCGTGCAGGGCGCAGCGAATGAATCCCTGAACGTCGGGTATGGCTATGGCGGCATTCTCGTCGCGTTTGCGGCAAGACACAATCCCTTAGCAGCGGTGCTGGTGTCGCTGCTAGTGGGCGGCATTCTGGCAAGCGGCGGCATTCTTCAGCGTGCCCACAATCTACCCGATGCCACCGTGCTGGTGTTCCAGGGGATTATCTTCCTTTGCGTGCTGTACAGCGATTCCCTATTTGGCAAGTTTGCCTTTTTTAAGGAGCGTCCGGCTTCCCCGCCCCCTGCCCCGACTGTGCAAAGTCCCACTGTTCCCACCTGAACCCCGCAGCATCTAAAAGGAGTCGATCGATGACTACAGAAGTTACGCAGGCACTTGGCTGGTGGGGCGTTCCGCTGGCGATCATTGCAGGAACCATGCGCGGCGGCACACCCTTTCTGTTTGTCAGCCTGGGAGAATGCCTGACCGAAAAGAGCGGCAAAATTAACCTTGGCTTAGAAGGAACGCTGCTGCTGGGTGCAATGGCGGCTTACGGCACATCCTATCTCACAGGTTCGCCCTGGCTGGGAGTGCTAGCGGCAGGATTAGCAGGAGCGTTTCTGGGCTGCATTCACGGCTGGCTATCGCAGCAGTTTCGGGTCAACGATGTGGCGGTCGGCATTGCCATGATTATTTTTGGCAGCGGACTCGCTTTTTTCTTTGGAAAGCCGTTTATTCAGCCTTCTGCACCGCAGTTGCCCACCTTTAATCTGGGAGCCTGGAGCGGTAATCCGGCAGTACAGTCTGCGCTGGCAGTTAGTCCTTTGTTTTTGCTGGGGCTGGCGATCGCTCCTGTAATGCGCTGGTTTTTTCGATCGACCCGCTGGGGCCTCTACATCCGGGCAGCCGGGGATAGCCCTGAGGCAGCGAAAGCAATGGGCATCTCGATTTTCAAAGTGCGGCTAATCAGCGTGATTGTTGGCAGTTTTCTCGCAGGCATCGGCGGCGCGGCACTATCGCTCTACTATCCGGGCGTGTGGACAGAGCGCATTTCAAGCGGACAAGGCTTGATGGCGGTCGCGCTGGTGATTTTCGCCCGCTGGAATCCAGTCAACTGTCTCTGGGCTTCGCTGCTGTTTGGCGGCGCACAGGCGCTTGGACCGGCCCTGCAATCGGTGGGCATCAAGGAAGGCTATTACCTGTTCAATGCCGCGCCCTATGTACTGACGTTGTTCATTATGATCTTCACCTGCTCTCCCAAACGATCGCTCTTTGGCGCACCAGGGGCATTGGGCATGGAGAATTAGCGGGGCGATCGATCGAATTCATTCTTGTAACTCTGAGGAATCCAATCATGAGTGGACTGGGTGGCTTAAACAAAACTCCGAATGGTGTCGTGATGGGACTGGTGCAGCTTCAGCTTCCCGTCGTCGTCACGCCCGCTGATCTGGCAGCGCAAACGCAGCGCATCTGCCACATGGTGGCAAAAGCAAGACGAAATATGCCGACGATGGATCTGGTGGTCTTCCCGGAATATTCGCTGCATGGGCTCTCAATGGACACTAATCCAGAAATCATGTGTCGGCTGGATGGCGCAGAAGTTGGGGCATTTCAGCAAGCCTGCCGCGACAACAAAATCTGGGGCTGCTTCTCGATCATGGAATACAATCCGCAGGGCAACCCCTACAACAGCGGCATCATCATTGACGACAAAGGCGAACTTAAGCTCTACTACCGTAAGCTGCATCCCTGGGTTCCGGTTGAACCTTGGGAGCCAGGCAATTTAGGAATTCCGGTCTGTGAGGGACCCAATGGCAGCACGATCGCCCTTATCATCTGCCACGATGGAATGTTCCCCGAAATGGCGCGAGAATGTGCCTACAAAGGCGCAGAAATCATGATTCGCACCGCAGGCTACACAGCTCCAATTCGCCACTCCTGGCAAATCACCAACCAAGCAAACGCTTTCTGTAATCTGATGTACACCGCTTCGGTCTGTATGTGTGGCAGCGACGGCACGTTTGACTCGATGGGCGAAGGAATGTTTGTCAACTTCGACGGCACGCCGCTCGTGATGGGCAGCCACCGCCCGGATGAGATTATTACCGCAGAACTGCGCCCCGATCTGGTACGCGAAGCCCGTCAGCAATGGAGCGTCGAAAATAACATCTACCAGTTCGGACATCGTGGCTATGTGGCAGTTAAAGGCGGCGCACAGGACTGCCCCTACACCTATATGCAGGATCTTGTTAACGGCAACTATCGCCTTCCCTGGGAAGATTCAGTCGTCCACACCGACGGCACATCCTGTGGCTTTCCCGCTCCCACCCGCACCTACGAAGGAATGCCTGCTTCGGTTCCAGAGCCTTCTCACTAACAGAAATCTCCAGGGAAGATGTTTCAAAAAGGGATGATCCTGACCCGCGCCGCCCCCTTCGTTTCCCAATTCTGGGGGGAACCGAACCAATGCAGGCATTCCTTTTGTAACAGGTAGCTTGTAACAGGCAGTTCTAACTGTTTCAAAGTCCCCCAAAGTTGGAGGATTTAGGGGGCAATGTAGAACCGCTAATCCCATCTAACCCCTGCTTAGTCCGATCGCCCCCAAAGCCCTGAAACCCATACGTTACGCTTCGCTAACCCATCCTACGAACTAAAACTTCTGCCAACTAAAACTTTTGCCAACTATGGGTATCTTCCTCCCCGCCGACCCTTATCCCTACCCCTACAACGGTGACTTCCGCCCTGCTAACACCGCCCTGATTATCATCGATATGCAGATCGACTTCTGTGGTGAAGGTGGTTACGTCGATCGTATGGGCTATGATTTGTCCCTCACCCGTGCACCGATCGCCCCTCTCCAGCGATTGCTTAAAACCATGCGCGAAGCGGGCTTTCACATTATCCATACCCGCGAAGGACACCGCCCCGATCTATCTGATCTGCCGGAGAACAAGCAGTGGCGATCGCGGCAAATCGGTGCAGGCATCGGTGATCCCGGACCCTGCGGCAAAATCCTGGTTAGAGGCGAACCTGGCTGGGAAATTATCCCCGAACTTGCTCCCCTTCCCGGCGAACCGATCATCGATAAACCGGGCAAAGGCTCCTTCTACGCGACCGATCTGGATCTGCTGCTGAAGCGCAAAGGTATCCAAAACCTGATTCTCACGGGCATCACCACTGATGTCTGCGTCCACACAACGATGCGCGAAGCAAACGATCGCGGCTACGAATGCCTTATCCTCTCCGACTGCACAGGTGCAACCGACTATGGCAACTACCTCGCTGCCCTCAAAATGGTGACGATGCAGGGCGGGGTCTTCGGTGCGGTCTCCACCTCCGAGGCTGTCCTGGAAGCGATCGAATCCTCCATCCTCCTTTCCGTCTCCCCCTAACTCCCCTCTCTCCCTGAATCCATTCCCCCACTGACCCCATGACAACCACTATCTCTGCCCTTGAATCGATCGCCGAAACCGAAAAACCCCCCGAACTCGAAGTCGTTAATATGACCAAACGATTCGGGAGCTTGGTTGCCCTCGATCGCGTCTCCCTCTCGCTCAAATCCGGCACATTCCATGCGTTGTTGGGCGAAAACGGAGCCGGAAAAAGTACGCTTGTGAAGTGCATTATGGGCTTTTACCGCGCTGATGAAGGCGGAGTGCTGCTTCAAAAACAGGCGCGATCGATCGAGAGTCCGCGCGATGCCCAGCGATACCACATTGGCATGGTGTACCAGCATTTCACGTCGGTTCCGGCGATGACCGTGGCAGAAAATCTGGTGCTGTCCCAGGCACACGGTTCGCGGCTGATCAACTGGAAACAGGAGTTCGATCGCCTGCAAGCATTTATGGATTGTGCCCCATTCCAGGTTCCGCTCGATTTGCCGATCGCCCAGCTTGCTGCTGGACAAAAGCAGAAGCTTGAGATCCTAAAGCAGCTTTACTTGAAGAACAAAATCCTGATTCTGGATGAGCCGACTTCGGTGCTGACCCCCGACGAAGCGGATGAAGTGCTGGGGCTGATTCGCCAGGAAGTAACCGCCGGAAAGCTGAGTGTGCTGCTGATTAGCCACAAGTTCCGGGAAGTGACCGCCTTTGCCGATGAAGTGACCGTGCTTCGCAAAGGCAAGTTTGCCGGACATGGCTATGTTTCTGACCTGACCGTGGCAGACATGGCAGAAATGATGATGGGGGAACGTCGCGAACCGCGAGAAGTGCCCAAAACGCCTCAGGAACAGAAAACTCCTGTGCTGCAAATCATCGATCTGCACGCAGATAAAGACAGCGGCGTCGAAGCGGTCAAAGGAGTCAACCTGACCGTTCACAAAGGCGAAATCGTCGGCATTGCAGGCGTATCGGGTAACGGACAGAAAGAACTGGTGGAAGTGCTGGCAGGTCAGCGATCGGCAACCGCAGGACAGGTGCTAGTCAACGGAAAACCCTACCGCGCCACCCGCACTGACATTGCCCAGCAGGGCGTTTTTGTGCTGCCCGAAGAACCCCTTCGCAATGCTTGTGTGCCTCACATGAGTGTGGCTGAAAACATGGCACTCCGCACCTTCGATCGCCCCCCGCAATCCAAAGGCATCATGCTCATTCTGCGGGCAATTCGGCAGGCGGCAGTCGGGCTGATTCAACAGTTCTCTGTCAAAACCCCTTCTCCCGAAACGCCAATTCACAATCTCTCCGGCGGCAATGTGCAAAGAGCAGTCCTGGCACGAGAGTTATCTTCAGAGCAAATCAATCTGCTGATTGCGGCAAACCCTTGCTTTGGCTTAGATTTCTCTGCTGTCGAATTCATTCATGCCCAGATCGTTGAAGCCCGAAATCGCGGTGTCGCGGTTCTACTGGTTAGCGAAGACCTGGACGAGTTGCTCACCCTCTCCGATCGCCTTATCGTGATCAGCGGCGGACAGTTCGCCTACGAAAGTCCCACTGCTACTGCCGATTTTGCCCAAATCAGCCACAGCATGGCAGGACACTAACCCTAACCCTCTAAATTCCTCCCCCTCCATCTCTCCATCCTCATCCATGTCCCTTCCCCCCACCTCCCTCCTTCTCTTCTCCCTGGCTGCCATGACCCTTGCCCTCATCCCCGGGCCTGCAACGCTCTACATTGTGGCGCGAGGCATTCATCAGGGACGATTAGCAGGCATTGTCTCATCCTGGGGCATTGCTTCGGGGAATCTGGTGCATATTGCGGCAGCCGCACTCGGGATCTCAACATTGCTGCTGTCCTCTGCTCTGGCGTTTAGCGTCGTTAAATATTTGGGTGCGGCGTATTTGATCTATCTGGGAATTCAGCAGTTCCTCGATCGATCGCCTCAAAGGGGGAATGGCTTCCCATCGCCTGACCCCACCCTCCAAACGCCAAAACCCCAAAGCCTTAAACAAATCTTTGCTCAGGGATTCGTCGTCAACGCCCTGAACCCGAAAGCCGCTCTGTTCTTTGTCGCGTTTTTGCCGCAGTTCATCGATCCAACGAGAAGTGTTTTGGCGCAGGTGCTGTTCTTGGGTGCAGTGTTCACCCTTGTTGCTAACGTAATCGACAGCGGTTATGCCCTCATTTCAGGAACGCTGGGTGGCTGGCTCAGCCAAAATCGCCGCTTTCGTAAAACGCAAAAGTATGTCGCAGGTGGAACCTACATTGGGCTGGGTATGGCAACCGCTCTGACAGGTTCTCCCAGCAAATAAAGTTTCTTTTCTGGAAACAATATGACCTTAATTAATGCACAGCCCTATCCGTACAGCCTTCCTGATGAATTAAATCGTCTGGCACTTGTAATCATTGACATGCAGCGCGATTTCTTAGAGCCGGGCGGCTTCGGTGATGCCTTGGGTAACGATGTCACGCGACTTCAGGCGATCGTCCCTACGCTCAAATCGCTGCTGACCTGTTTTCGGGAAAACCGTCTACCTATAATTCACACGCTGGAATGTCATCGACCAGATTTATCCGACTGTCCTTTGGCAAAGCGCGATCGAGGAAAAGGCACACTCAAGATCGGCGACGCGGGACCCATGGGACGTATTCTGATCGCAGATGAACCGGGAAATGCCATTATTCCAGAGCTTCAGCCGCTCCCTGACGAAATTGTGATTCAAAAGCCTGGAAAAGGCGCATTTTACGCGACGCCGCTTCAGTCGATTTTGCAGGAGCGCGGCATTACCCATTTGCTGTTTACAGGGGTTACAACCGAAGTCTGTGTGCAAACGACGATGCGCGAAGCCAACGATCGCGGCTATGAATGCCTGATGGTTGAAGACTGCACCGAAAGCTATTTCCCCGAATTTAAGCAGGCGACGCTAGAAATGGTTCGCGCTCAAGGAGGTATCGTTGGCTGGACAGCGATCGCTTCAGCCGTGATGACAGGACTCCAAACCGCAAGAACCGCAATGGTTTGATTGAATCACGTCTGAAAATTCTGATTACCTTGCTTGCTCAAAGCTTCCCAAAGTTTGGAATTTAGGGGCGATGCAGGGTTTCCGATACTTCTTAAACAGCTTCCAAAAGCCAGTCAATCAAAAGCTAGTGAACTGTGCCTAAACGATCTGCACCTGACTCAGAATTTTTTGCGCGATCGCCCTTTCCACCGGCATGACTGACAATCGATTTCCCTGACGAATAACCGAGAGTTCTTCGGGGGTGAACTGCTGCCGCAGCATTTCCAGGCTGAGGATTTGGGTAAACTTTTTTTCAAACTCCACCTGAACGGTTTGCCAGCGGGGACTGTCGGGGGTTGACTTGGGATCGTAATATTCGCTTTGCGGATCAAACTGAGTGGGATCAGCGAGATTCACTTGTACGACTTGCATCAGCCCCACGATGCCGGGAGGCGTGGTATTGGAGTGATAGAAAAACACCCGATCGCCCACCTGCATCGACCGCATAAAATTACGCGCCTGGTAGTTTCGCACCCCGTCCCACAGGGATTGGTGATCACGTTTTAGGTCGTCAATGCCGTAGACCGACGGCTCAGATTTCATTAACCAGTAATTCATGCAGTCGTTTACAGCCCGTGCAGGATCAGAATGGCATCCAGATCATGGCATTAAGATGCTTTTGCCTCAAACTGATAGGCATAGGTCTTGAGCAGGTCGCTCACCTGGTCTAAAAGTTCTCTACCGCTATTTTTAGCGATTGCCTGTCGCTCTGGGAAGAAGACAGGCTGATTCAGGTTGCAAGCGATCGCCTCTTTGACTTGCTCTTCAATCAGGGGTTGAAGCTCCTCTCTGGCACGGAACCGCTGATAGTCTGCGCCTTCTTCGGTGGTTGCATAGAGCGGCGGCAGGCGGTTGAGCGCGTAGGCAGCAATATCGCCCAGATCGAGGGTGCAATCGCTGGCAGCTTCGATTTCAGCAACGCGGGCGATCGCTTCCGTGAGCACTAGCTCTTCCATCAAGTTAATAAACTGCTTGCGCGGCACTGCCACCACTTCTCCGGTGAGTAAGGCTCCCATTAAGCGATCGAGTGCCATGTACTCTTCGATCGACAGTTCAGCCGTCGTATCGCAGATGCGCCCCACTTCAGCCTCCATTGCAGGCGTGAGATAGCCATCTTCAAGAGCCTGTTCAACAATTTTCTCGATACTCATAGAATTCTTCCTGGAAATGCGGTAGTTTCAGCCTGGTATTTCAATTCGAGCCGTTATTGAGTTGATCGCGAGCTGCTTGAAAGCTTGCTGTGCTTCTAGCTTGCCCGCCTCCTAACAAAAATCACATCGCTAAAAACCGCATTCAGTGAAGATTAAATGAGCATTACTCAAAGCCCGTGTATCGCCAAGGCACGGGATCTACGGACTCGCCATGCACATTTAGCCCCCAGTGCAGATTTGGTCCTGTTGCCGATCCGGTTGCGCCCAGTGCGCCAATGCGCTGACCTGACTGCACAAAGTCGCCTTCTTTCACGTCGATCCGGCTGAGGTGAATAAAGATGCTCGTCACTCCCTGACCGTGATCAATGCCGATCGTATTGCCGTGCAGCCGAAAACCCTCAGCTTCACGCCCGACCAGCGCAACTCGCCCCGCCGCTGGAGCCACTACCGGATCACCTGTGGGAGCGGCGTAATCTACGCCCCGGTGATAGTAGTCCTGAGCAAACTCGCCATTATAGTAGCGGCGAACTCCGTACACGGACGTAATTTCCCCCTGGTTCGGACGCACAAATGCTCCGTTCCAGAATTTCTGCGGAGAGACGATCGCCTTAAACGCATCCACTCGATCGAATTCAGCATTCGTGCCATCGGAGCCGCCGCCGCTCACCCAGATACTCTGACTCGGAAACGATCGACTGCGGAGCTGGACTGCCAGATTTTGCACGGCATCGCCTGCTTTCACCTGGATCGTCAATTGTCCGGGACGATCGAGCGGCGTGGTTGCCAAGAGTGCCCGGTAGCGGTTATTGCCGATCGCAAAGGTGGGATAAGTTTTTTGCTGAAAAGTGACGGTGGGAACAGTTGCCCCATCGCCCTGCACAACAACGGAAAGGGTATCGCCAAGCTGAGGATTGGTTGGAGTGATCTGCGCCTGGATTGCGTGCGCCGGAGTCGAAAGCCAGAGAACGATCGCCGCACTGCTCAGCAAAATTCCAAGCTGAAGCCGAAATTTCCACAGAAAACGCCGAACTAAGCCAGCGCGAGAAACAAGGTAGGACATAGGGTGTGAGGAGGGATAGGGCATTTTGGACAGAAGATTAGCATTTTTGCCCCAGAGTTCCAACCAGAATGCAGGTTTTATCACGCAATCCTTGTAAGGGAGATCCCCAGGGCACGGAAAAGTCTGTATGCTTTAGATTAAAAGACTTTAACTTTTTTCTCACTCTGATAAGAAACCTGTGCAAGAAGACTTTCGGCTGATTGTCGATTTGGTGGTGGTACTTGCGGCTGCGGCAGGCGGGGGGCTGCTGGCGGCATTACTGAGACAGCCCGTGCTGCTTGGGTATTTGCTAGGTGGAGCGATCGTTGGTCCAGCGGGACTCGGCTTGGTGAAAGAACTAATTCAGGTGGAAACCCTGGCACAGTTTGGCGCGGCGTTTCTGCTGTTTGCGCTGGGCGTTGAGTTTTCCTTTGCGGAGCTGAAAAAAGTTCAGGGCATTAGTCTGGGCGGCGGCGGTCTGCAAATTCTCACCACAATCCTAGTGACGACACTGGTGGCGATCGGTGTGGGCTGGGTGGAGTCTCCAACCCAGGGAGTCTTTTTAGGCGCGATTTTGTCGCTGTCTTCGACGGCAGTGGTGCTGAAGTGCCTGATGGAAAAGGGTGAAACCGAAACCGCTCACGGGCGCGTCATGCTGGGAATTCTGGTCGTGCAGGATCTCGCACTGGGGCTAATGCTGGCGGTGTTGCCCGCGCTTAACCGTCCGTCTGAGGAAATTGGGCTGGCAGTGGGCATTGCCCTGCTGAAAACGGCTCTGATTGCGGGTGGGGCGATCGTTGCCGGGATCTGGCTGATTCCTCCCCTGCTGCGCCTTCTGGCAAAAACCGAAAGCCGCGAACTCTTTCTGCTGGGGGTAGTTGCCCTCTGTCTCGGCATTGCGCTGATGACTGAGTATCTGGGGCTATCGATCGAGATGGGAGCGTTCATCGCTGGACTCATGATCTCGGAGGTGGAATACGCCGACCAGACGCTCACCTACGTGGAGCCGATTCGGGATATTTTTGCCAGTCTGTTTTTTGCGGCGATTGGGATGCTGATCGACCCAGTGTTTATCTGGAACAACCTGGAGCTGATTCTGGGACTGGTGACGATCGTGTTTATTGGCAAATTCCTGATTGTAACCCCGCTGGTTCGCGCTTTCCGCTATCCGCTAAAAACCTCGCTAATTGTGGGACTGGGGCTATCGCAGATCGGGGAATTTTCCTTTGTGCTTGCCAGTAAGGGTCAGGTTTTGGGATTAGTTTCTCGCCGTGTCTATTTGCTGATTCTGGGAACGACTGCGGTAACGCTGGTGATTACGCCCTTTGTGCTGCGCCTGGTGCCTCAGTTGGTCGTTTGGGCAGATGCAGTTCCCTGGTTGAAAGCGTTGCTGGATGGGGGCGAGGAGCCAATGGAGGTGCCTGAGAATCTGCCGCGACAGGGGCATCTAGTGATTTGTGGCTATGGTGGTATCGGGCGAAATATTTTGCAGCTTTTGCAAAGCCATGACCAGTCTGTGGTGGTGATCGACCAGTCGGAGCAGGTGATTCAGCAGCTTCGGGACGCGGGAATTCCTTATGTTTATGGCAATGCTGCCAGTTTGCATGTGCTGGAGGCTGCCGGAGTCGAGCAGGCAAAAGGATTGGCGATCGCCCTTCCTGACCCGATGAGCATTCGCCTCACGATTAAGCGTGCCTTGGAACTCGCGCCGGATCTGGATATCGTTGTGCGAGCAAACCAGGATAAGGATATTGAACTGCTGTATCAGCTTGGCGCAAAAGAAGTGGTGCAGCCAGAATTTGAAGCAAGCCTGGAGCTATCCAGCCATCTTCTGACTGGGCTGGGCATCCCCCTGCCGATTATTCAGCGCGAGGCACAGCAAATTCGCAGCTCCCACTATCTCGATCTGCGATCGGAGCGATCGCCCCGTCAAGTGTCGCATGATTTGGAAGTGGCAGCCAGAGATATGAACAGCAAGTGGGTCAGTCTACCTGCCGGGTCACCCTTAGCCGGAATGACGCTGGAAGAAACCAATTTGCGCCGCCTTACAGGAGTCAGTCTGATGGCAATTCGTCGCGCCCACGGCGAAGAAATTGACTATCCAGAACCCAAAACTATTATCGAAGAAGGCGATCGGCTTTTGATAGTCGGCGAACCAAGTGAGCTGGTAGCACTGACTGAATTGGCACGAGGCGAGGCAGCAATTCCGACCGAGAATGCGTCCTGTCAGTGGCTGCTGGTTCCTGAAGACAGCCCGGTGGTTGGCAAAACGCTGGCAGATCTGCATATCCGCAGACAGTTTGGCATTCTAGTGCAGGCAATCCGGCGCGAAGGTAAGTTCATCAGCTTTCCCCACGGCGAGAGCGACCTGCAAATTGGCGATCGGCTTCTCCTATGTGGTAAGTTTCATGCTCTGGCTGAAGCGAGTCGGTGGATTGCTCCCAGCCGCTCTGAAGCCTCGGTGCTGCCAATCTCGGCTGCGTCGCAGTTCTCCGACGGGACAATCGCCAATACACCTGTGGCAGAACTGCTATCGATCGATGTACCCCTAACAGAAGAAGAGTCTAAGCTCTCGGCCTAAGGGAGACAAAGCCTGTGTCGATTATGGATAACTCTACGCTTTCGGCTTCAGGTAAACGATCGCCTGCTTCCAGATAATAGTTGGCTGATCGTAGTGGTCTACCAGACAAATGCAGTCGGTATCCTGCCAGCGAATCTTGCCCACAAGCAGATCTTTGGTGCTGATCATAATTTCGACTTCGCTCGTTTCGCGGATCAGGCTTTGAATCTGGCGGACACTTGGTAATCCAGTAGGCAGGTCGGTAGTCATAAAAAAGTGGGGCTAATACGATCGATGATGTGTTTATTCTAAGTTTCCCGTTTTATAAAACCCAGATTCACCGCAAAAATACAAATTTTCGTTACCGTCTTTCCCTTCTCTTGGTCTGAATTGGGTCAGAATCCTGTTTGTGCAACAATAACTTTTGATCCTGATTACTCGACAGGAGACGCATCACCTCCTGCAATTTCTAACCGGAGTCGCCCATGACCTCTCAGTTTGCGAAATATCACGGCTTAGGCAATGACTTTATTTTGGTGGACAATCGCCACCAGAGCGAACCCTGCATTACGCCAGAGCAGGCGGTGAAGTGGTGCGATCGGCACTTTGGAATTGGTGCAGACGGCGTAATTTTTGCGCTACCCGGACAGGGCGACACTGATTACACCATGCGAATTTTTAACTCAGACGGCTCTGAGCCTGAGATGTGCGGCAACGGGATTCGCTGTTTGGCTCGTTTCATTGCCGATCTGGAAGGACGCTCCGCGACGGATACAATCGCCTATCAGATTCATACCCTCGCAGGCGTGATCATCCCTAAACTGGAAGCCGATGGACGGGTGACGGTGGACATGGGGCTACCACGCTTGCTGGCAAAGGAAATTCCTACAACGCTAGCGGAAGCAGAAGAAAAGGTGATTAGTCGATCGCTTGAAGTGGCAGGGCAAACCTGGGAAGTCACCTGTGTCAGCATGGGCAATCCTCACTGCATCACCTTTGTTGACGATGTGGCCGCAGTTCCTCTAGCGGTGATCGGGCCTCAGTTTGAGCATCATTCGGTATTCCCTCAACGCACCAATACCGAGTTTATTGAATTCGTGAAGTCTGACTATCTAAAAATGCGCGTCTGGGAGCGAGGAGCTGGGATCACACTGGCTTGTGGAACTGGAGCCTGTGCGTCGCTGGTGGCAGGCGTGCTGACTGAACGATGCGATCGCCGCGCAACGGTGGAACTGCCGGGTGGCTGTTTAGAAATTGAATGGTCTGCGGCAGACGATCGGCTATATATGACTGGACCCGCAGAATTAGTGTTTACAGGGGAAATGGGCTATCCCAGTTAAATTGCATTAAATTGCGACCTGACGCGGTGTAAGCTCGCTCAGCATAGCGATCCCCCTAGAGAAGTGATGAAAAAAGGCGATCGTCCCACAAGTAGCGATCGCCTTCTGCATAGAAATTAGATTTTTCCTGCGTTCTAGCCTGGCTCTGCAATACGACAACGGCTAACGCGAGCTAAGTAAGCCTAGAGCAAGCCTTCTTTGCCTGCCATCGACAGCATTAAATCAATCACGCGGCAAGAGTAGCCCCACTCGTTGTCATACCAGGACACAACCTTGAAGAAATTGGGATTGAGCTGGATTCCTGCCCCGGCATCAAAAATGCTGGAATGGGGATCGGTGATGAAATCGCTTGAGACCACTTCCTCAGTGGTGTAGCCAAGAATGCCTGCCAGCTCGCCTTCGGCTGCCGCTTTGACTGCTGCGCAAATCTCCTCATAGCTGGTGGATTTCTCAGTTTTGAAGGTCAGGTCTACGACAGACACATCGGGCGTGCCGACGCGCAGTGCCATTCCGGTGAGCTTGCCTTTGAGGGCAGGCAGTACCAGCGTGACAGCTTTTGCGGCTCCGGTGGAGGCAGGAATGATGTTTTGGGTCGCTCCCCGTCCACCGCGCCAGTCCTTTTTGCTGGGACCATCGACCGTCGGCTGAGTGGCAGTCATCGAGTGAATGGTGGTCATCAAGCCTTCTGCCAGCCCGAAGTTTTCATGGATGACTCTGGCAACGGGAGCAAGGCAGTTGGTGGTGCAGCTTGCGTTGGAGACGATCGTATCCTTTGCGGGGTCAAACTCCTGATGATTGACGCCGACCACAAACGTTTTCACTTGATCCGGGTCTTTAGTGGGAGCTGAGATAATCACCCGCTTCGCGCCTGCCTGTAGATGCTTGGATGCCCCATCGTGGGTCGTGAAAAGCCCGGTTGACTCCACCACATAATCCGCACCCAGCTTGCCCCAAGGCAGTTCTGCGGGATCGCGCATCGCCATACAGGGAATAAATTTGCCGTCTACGACAATGCCGTCTTCTTTTGCCTCAACTGTGCCGTCATAGCGACCGTGGGTGGAGTCATATTTCAGCAAATACGCCAGGTTGTCCGGCGGAACCAGATCGTTAATGCCGACAAATTCAATGTTCGGGTTTTTCGCGCCTGCCCGAAAGACGAGTCGCCCAATGCGACCAAAGCCGTTAATTCCCACTTTAACGGGCATGATTCAATCTCCTTGTAACTAAGTTCTTCTCGTTAAGTTCACAGTCAAGCTTTTGATCAGGCTTACAGTCTCAAAGCTTTGAGTCAATCGATACTGATTTAGTTTTTGCAGCGACGATCGTTCTTTTCTCAAGCCTTCTTTTCTTATGTAAGATTGCCAGCAGTCTAACATCTGCTGATTTATAGACATCTGGCTCTCTTAATTTCCTTTAGATTTTCAGGCGATCGATTAATACTCTGGAGGAATTTGCATTCGATCAGGTCTGCACTCGACACTGTTCCCGCTCCCGGAGTCTGCGCTGAAGGGAGGGCGATCGACCTAAGATTGCGGTGCTGTAAAGGCGATCGAACTCGCGCTGAAAGTGGGCTGCGACGGTAGGATTGTCAATGACCAACAGCGTTTCGTCGTTTGTGGCGTTTGCGGCTTCACTCCAGTTTTGCGATCCCGTAATGATCCAGCGGCGATCGATAATGCCGACTTTGTGGTGCAAGATATCGCCGCGTGTCAGAGCTGGAATGCCGACGGTATTGATCCCCGGCTTCCAAGGGCGATTTCCGACTTCGGTACGGCAGTTTTTGTCCGGTAGCGAAACGCCCATCAAGTCTAGTCCCTCGCTGTATTCCCGAAAAGCAAACTGGGGATCGATCAGAGCGCGAATTTGGACTCCCCGCTGACGATCGGCTTCCAGAATATTGCTCAGTTGCTGATCTGAGAACACAAACAGAGCTAGGTCAACGGCTTGAGTCGCTTGGCTGAGGGCACGACCGATCAGCCCATTCCCGCTCTGTTGCCAGGGTTGACGAGTCGAAGTGGGCGAAAACTGCACGGTGATTGAGGAATTGGGAGCAAGGGAAATAGTTTGCGGCGGACGGTAGAGCTTTTTTAAGCCAAACTTGCGACTGGTGGGGGTGCCGTTTCCCCACATCTGGTTAAATTCCTGGGTGAAGAGTTGAGCGACTCTGCCGCTCTGGATTTTGAGTAGATGGTTTGCGTTGCCTAAACTTTCTGGCGTGAGGAAATCCCCGTGAGCCTCGCTCCATGACCAGTTCACTGATCCCGTCAGCACCATTTGCCCGTCGATCACCAGGAACTTGTGGTGCATCAAGCCACTGCCGCGCGAACCGTCTTGCATGTCATCAATCAGGGGAATTTTGGCGGTTTCGAGCATCCCGATCGCATCGCGCTGCGCCAGTTCTTCAGGGGCAAGCTGACCGTCTCGATTCAGATCGACTAACTGCACAAACTCCTGATATTTCTTCTGGGCGCGATCGTCTAACCGAGAAACCTGCTGGGGTGTAAGTTTGCTCAGGGATTGGCGATATTCATGTTCCACAATCACCCGTACTGGAACGCCTGCCTGCTGCCGCGCAATTAAGGCCTGAGCAATTTTCGGCAGATTAAACTCTTGCACTGCCAGATCTACAGAGACTTGAGCTGAATCGATCGCCTCCACAATCACCTGTTCGAGGTCATCGCCCAATCGCTGCTGCTGTCGATAAGGTTCTGTGTAAAACGAGGATTGTGACTGATTGAAATACACCTGAATAATCGGATCTTGCGGCAGGGGCGGCAAAGGGGGACGAAAGGCAGCGACCGGACGACGGGCAGAGACGAGCCACACGAGCAGTAGCCCCAACCCAAACAAAACCAACCCGCGAAACCAGAGCGAATTCAGCAGACGTGAAGGAGGAGGTGAAGGAAGAGGCACGATGCAGACCCGACAAAACATCCTGCTTAGTCATGCCCGATCGCCCAACTGAACTAACACGCGATCGAATTTATACACCCATTCATCCAGTTTCATCCAGTGACGATCGCCTCGTGCGTCAGAACACCAAGAAACAGGGTGTGGAAACGATGCCCTTGCTCTGATGCCTTCGGTCAAATTGTATAGATTACTATTCTGCTTTTCTCTGTCCTCATCCAGATGTTTATACTTAGATCCCTGATGGTATAAAAATTAGAAGGCTCAGTAGTATTGCGGAATGCTTAGCTTAACTTCATTTTTCTTCTTTCCGAAAAGATGAACTGTAGCTCAAGTCGAATAAACAGAGTTGCTATACTAGGTAGAATCTCTTAAACCAGTTCTTAACCTTTTTGTTATCGGGCATCTGCTCCCTCGATCGCCGCTCTAATTTTTCCCGGAGTGACCCATGCTCAATTCCTCACTCTATCAAGGCTCACCGGGTGGGCTTTCAACGCCAAAGCGAATCGGCAGCTATCTGACCGAAGCAGGGCTATTGACGGCTGACCAGATTCAGGTCATTTTGAATGACCAGCGGGCAACTGGAATGCGGTTTGGTGATATTGCTGTTGCCAGAGGCTGGCTCAAAGAACAAACGATCGAATGGATCATGGCAAAGGTGATCGAGCCTGAGCGTAAAGCAATCCAGACTGTGCTTTCTCAAAAGGCAAAACAACAAGCAAAACAACAGTCTTCCAGAGCCACTGCTCAACCGCCAAAGCCCTCTGAAACCACGGCGAATGGAGCAAGGCCCTTTGTGCGTCGGGATGCACCGATCGCCAAACCCCTGCCGCCTATAAATTCCTCGGATAGTGAAGTGAACTGGGTTGGTTAAAACGCGATAGGTTAAAACGTGATAGTGGCGTAGGCAAAAAGAACATCAAGGCGCAAATAGCCAGAGCCAGAGCGGTAAAACAAGCAGTAGCGCGATCGATCCCAGTGCCAGCGTAGTTACAGTAAAACTGCGATCGAGGTCATAAGCCTCAGCAATAAATAGCGTTGCAAACGCAGGCGGCATTGCCATTTGCAGCACGATCGTTAACTGTGGCAGTTCAGACAAGCCCAAGTGCGACAGTTCTAGCCCTAGCACCAGCGGTACGATCAGCATCTTAATCATCAGGCTGACGATCGCAGGCTGAATTTTTTGCCACGAAGCCAATTGACTTAACCGCATTCCCAGCAGCAGCAGTGAGAGAGCGATCGTGCCCCAGGCGAATCCTTTCAGTCCCAGTTCGACTGATTGAGGCAGTGCAAGCGAGCGACCTGCTAAGCCAATCCAAAAGCTCCAGAGTGCCGGATTGTTAATCAAAGCTTGCCCGATCTGTTTCCAGCGAGTCTGGTTTGGCTGCTGCGCTCGATCGCTAAAGTAGGCTGCCAGCAAAACGCCCAGCCCGTACGCGCCCAGGGTACTGCCCAGCGTGTCATAGAAAACCGCCCAGCCAAAATATTTCTGTCCCACTAGCGTCAGCGAAATCGGATAGCCTAAATATCCTGTGTTGCCCAGCATTGCTGCCAGCAAAAAGCTGCCCTGCGTCGATCGCTGCTGCAACTGATCTGAAATCAAATATTTTGTCCAGGGATGCGATCGCTGGTGTTGAATCCTCTGTGACAGGTAGTTTTGTGCTTTAATCCAGCCCCATGCCAGCAGCACAGCAGACAGCATTGCTCCCCAGGCGGCAATCGGAGCCAGCCACACCGAAGCCGATAGATTTGCCTGCCGCAAAAATGCAAAAATCCCGATCGGGATACCCACCCAAAACAGAAACTTGCCCATCAGAGCAGGAATGCGCGGGGGCAGCACCCGTCCTAGAAATAAGCCAAAGCCGACCCAGCCAACCAGGGGTAGATAGAGTCCGAGCAGGCGCATCATTTGGTTCATGAAGTGATCCTAAGAACTTGCGGCTCGTTTGCATTCCTCCATTACGGTAAAGTGGTACGAAAACTAGCTCGGTTTAGAATAAGCAGGATTGCCACCAGATATAGGAGGAATGGCCTGTGAATAATGCAGGATTACCCCCAGGAATACCGCAAGAATCGGCTGAAATTCCCGATTATGCTGATCTGCCGCACTCAGATATTCCTGAGGCAGTGCGGGAAATGCCGCTCGTAGAAACTTCCTCCTCTCATAAACAAACAAAAGTTCTGTGGGGATTAGGCTCAGGCTTGATTGCCCTGCTGCTGCTTGGGCTGTGGCTCATGCCACGTCTGCTGCGAGCGGCTTCTGCCCCGATCGAACCTCTCGCAAACATCACTCCGCAGATTATGGGACAGGCGATCGTCCTACTCAACGGACAGGCTGCCCCTTTACTGAATCATCTGCCCTATGCAGAGGCACCCCGTGCTGACCTGAAGCCCGTTTCATCCGATGGACAGGTCTTACTTCGGCGCTCGGCGGCAGCTAAATTCAAGGAAATGGCGGCAGCGGCAAAAGCAAACGGAGTCATCCTGGCTCCCCTTTCCGGGTTTCGATCGATCGCAGAGCAAGATCACGTCTTTTTTGATACGAAAGCACAGCGCGGTGAAGATCCCGAAAAACGGGCAGCCGTCAGTGCCCCTCCTGGATACAGCGAACACCACACCGGCTATGCGATCGACATCGGCGACGGTAAGCGACCTGCCTCTGACCTGCAAACAAGCTTTGAGACCACGGCTGCCTATCGCTGGCTCCAGCAGAATGCCGCCTTCTATAGCTTTGAGCTGTCCTTTCCTAAAAACAACTCGATGGGCGTGAGCTACGAACCCTGGCACTGGCGATTTGTAGGCGATCGAAACAGCCTGGAAACCTTTTACCGCGCAAGAGAAACCCCCCGACCTTAACTCCCCCTTACCCCTCATCTTTCCGCTCCCTCACCTCCCCACTCTCCCACCAATTCCTCTACTTCCTCTACAGTAAGAAAAGCAGACCCCAAGAAAAGCAGACCACCCCACCAAAACCCCAATGAGCCAGACTACGCTAAACCTGATTGCGATCACGATCTTTTCCCTGGTGATGGCGAGTCTGCTGGGTCCATTGCTGCATTTGTCTCCGGTTGTTCCGGCAGTCGCGGCATTTAGTCTGCTCAGCATTGCCACGCTCGATGCGTTCTCGCTTCAGGGCAGATTAGGAACACTGGTCGTAGACACGATCGCCCAATTTTCCGAGGAACACCGATCGCGGATTGTGCGCCATGAGGCAGGACATTTTTTGGCGGCGCATTTGTTAGAAATTCCGGTGACGGGCTACACGCTCAATGCTTGGGAAGCTTTACGGCAAGGGCAAGCCGGGCAGGGCGGAGTCAGTTTTGGTGCAGCAGAACTGGAAGCACAAATTACGACTGGGAAGCTTTCGACTCAGCTTATCGACCGCTACTGCACAGTTTGGATGTCGGGCATCGCAGCGGAACAAATCGAATACGGTAATGCTGAGGGTGGCACAGACGATCGCCAGAAAATTCGACTGCTGTGGATGCAACTTCAGCGATCGATGGGGGAAGCCGATCTCAAACAGCGATGGGCACTGCTTCAGGCAAAAACACTGCTGCAAGACCAGACGGTTGCCTATAAGGCTCTAGTGACGGCAATGGAACAGCGTCAGCCTGTGGAAGTTTGCCAGCAGGCGATCGAAGTGTCGCTGAAGTCAGCAGAGTTGCCAGGGCGATAATCCAGGTAGAACGGTTTGAGTTGCCATGATTTGATCGATCGCAATCCAGAGATGCTGTGTTTGTGCAAGCGGGGCGATCGGGAGTTCCACCATCGACACTGCCTCAAATTCTGCGTCGGATTCACAGCGTTTTATCGCGTTAGCTTCGTGCAGCTCACAAATTCCTATCACAAAAAGATCCCGCAAAAGTGAGACGGTTTCCGATCGTCCTTTGCTCAAACTAAAAGATAAAGTTTGTTGTAGTATTATTCCTCAAGAATTTTATGGCTCCCACCGTTCTCATTACTGGCGGTTCGCAGGGCATTGGCAAAGCGACCGCAAATCTGTTTGCCCAGCATGGCTACAATCTTGTTCTCACCGCACGTCGAGCTGAGCTCCTCGAAGAAGTAGCGCAAGGCTTTCGCGCCGCAAATCATCCCGTTTTTGCCATGCCTGCGGACACTCGCAACCCCGATCAAGTTAAAGATCTAGTCGAAAAGGCAATTCAGCAGTTTGGCGCGATCGATGTGCTGATTAACAATGCTGGAATCTTTGCGACTGGACCGGTTGATCAGTTCTCGCTGGAAGACTGGCATACGATCATCGATATCAACCTCTGGGGCTATATCCACATGATCCATGCGGTTGTGCCTCACATGATTGCTCGCGGCAAAGGCATGATTGTGAATCTCAGCTCGATCGCTGGCAAATCTTCCTCGGCGTATCTCGTTCCCTACGTCACCAGCAAGTATGGCGTTACAGGACTCACCGAATCCCTCCATGCAGAACTGTCGCCCAAAGGCATTACGGTTTGCGGCATTTACCCCAACATTATCAAGTCTGACTTTATAGGGAAGGCAGTGATTCGGGGCATTGATGAGCAGGACGAAGCCGATCGCCGCAGACAGCTTGAGCAAGTGCTGCAAGTGCCCGTGGTGGAAAAGCCGGAAGATGTGGCAAACTCTATCTGGGATGCGGTGAAAAATCAAAAAACAGAAGTGGTCGTCGGTTCAGCAAAGCTATCGCTGGGCGTAAGCAGCATTCTCCCTGGCGTGATGCAGTGGATCACCCACAAAGCCTTCCAGAACCGCGATAAAAGCAAGTCGGCGTAGACTTTTGGACTGGAACGATTCCTGCGTTCTCATAACCTACTGCGCTCTGGGGGGTTGGCATCTTGCCTGCCCTGCCTAAATAGGTGAAATGCCTATCCCGCAAGAGCAGTAAGAATGTTCTGGCGTAAGGCGATCGTCTCTATCTGAACTACGCCCTATTTTGAAACGGCAATTTGAAACAGGCTTCAATCTCTGCAAGCGTCAGGTAATCTCCGGGCTGACTAGCACTGCGATTTTCAATCACTTGCATTGGTAGAGCCGGATCGCCCAGGCTTGAAACCACCATGATCGCTTCGTGAAAATCTTCCTGCTGCGTATAGCTGCTAGTCGTCACTAGACAGCGAAATCCTGCTGCGATCGCTGCCACTAGTCCATTGCGCGAATCCTCAATCACTAGCGTACTTTCAGGCAATAAGTTCAACTGCTCCTTTGCCAATAGGTAAATATCAGGGGCAGGTTTTTTGCGCGGCACCATATCCCCGGCATAAACCTTGAAGTGCTTTGCCTGCTCTGTTCCCACCACAAACCCCAGCACCGATCGCACCGATTCTTCTGCGGACGTGGAAGCAACAACAAGCGTCCAGCCTGCGTCGATCGCTTCTTCTGTAATTCGCTTAATCCCCGGTCGGGCAGGCAGTTTGCCGCTCTGCACCATTTCTTTGTAAATGGCAGTTTTGCGCTTGTGCCATTCAGCAAGCAATTGACGCTGTTCTTCTGGGTTTGTGGGCAATCCAGCCTGTGCTACAAACTCCGGCGTGAGCAAACGTGCCATACGCTCTTTGCCGCCGCCGATTTTGAGCTTCTCGGTATAGTCGGACTCTGACCACTGCACAGGCAACCCGTACTCCGCAAACATCTGATTAAATGCAGGCAGATGTCCATCGCGCTCGGTATCAGCTAACACGCCATCACAGTCAAAAACGATCGCGCTCATATCTTCTTTCTTGTTACTGGTTAATTGCTTTAATTGCTGAAATTCGCTACGAATTTAACTACTGAAATAGAGTAAATTCTACAGTATTAAACTCTCCTGTATCAGCTAACAATAGGGCAGTGAATCGATTTTAGCTGTAATGGCTCTATGGTGAATGGTACGTCCAGCCAAATCAGAGCTATAGCTCAAGTTGCATTATCACGCGATCGGAGATTGGTAATCCGGCTTCCCTTTCTTGAAGTCTAATTTGCTGTAAACCAATTGTTAGTTCTGATTCGTCAGAAATGCGAAATCCCAATTTTGAGTAAAAGGGCGCATTCCAGGGGATGTGCCGAAAAGTCGATAACGCTACCGCCCGATAATCCTGAAGTTTTGCCCAGGAGCAAACCGCATTCACGAGTGCTGATCCGATGCCTTTTTGTCCATGTTCAGGATTCACATCAATTTCCTGGAGATAGAGGGTGTCATCAACTTCGCGAGTAATGGCAAACCCAACCACAGCATCCTGGTTATTGATTGCAACCCATACCTGCCCTGCTTGAAATCTTTCTCGAATCAAATCGAGTGGCAGTGGTTCAGCACTCACCAGGAAAGAATAGGGAGTGTCAAGAAATAAGCGATTGGCTAATTGCTCAACCTGAGACAGTAGGGTTAGTTGTTCAGCACAAGCAAAACGAATTGTATAACCTGATTCAAGAATTCTCATGGTGTTTTACACCTCACGGGGCTACGCGATTTATCTACCCGCTTTAGACTAATAAAGATAAGTTCAATACTTAAGTTTAATACTAAAGAAAATTGCCGGAGCAGAAGACAAGATACGTCCTCCGTTCCGGCTGATTAGCATTGCGATCGATTCATCCTTGCCCCTAAATTCCATCAGGATTGCATCAGGAGATGAAAGGCTTGATCGATCGCTTCATTTGGCGAATGAGCCTGACAAGTTCCTACCGCGTAATGCGCTGAGCACTAAACGTATTGCTCATGGCGTTTGCCATCTGGTAGTGATCCTGAATGTTGGGCAGCAGGGTAGAAGCATAGGCTTTTGCTTCGGGTGCCTGTCCTTGAGCAATTTGAGTTTGGAACAGAGCAACCGTCCGCAGGTGAGCCGTGGTCTGAGCTTCCATATATGCCCGATCGAACTCTGCACCTGACAGTTGGGACAGACGCTCAGAAATAGCAGCACTCAGAGGGTCAACACCCGTCGGAAGCTGAACACCATACCGAGCTGCGATCGGCTGAAGTTGCTGGTTAGCAAGGGTGTGCTCATCGATCATGCGCTGGGCGTATTCACGCACTTCCTGGTTGTTCGACTTTTGCAAAGCGAGCTGAGAAGTTGCGATTTCTGCGTTGTTGCCCTGCGCTGCCATACGGATGAACTCACGATCGAGGCTGCTTACGGTCATCATGCCGTTTTGCATCATGCCGCCGGAAGAATTGCGATCGACACCCTGCTGGTTCATCGGCATATTCATCTGCATGCCCCGATTCATCTGCATGCCCTGGTTCATTTGCATGCCCCGATTCATCTGCATGCCCTGATTCATTTGCATGCCCTGGTTCATTTGCGTGGAGCGGCTGTTATTCTCTTGGGTTTCAGATGCTCCTGAGTCTGGATTGATGTTTCGCGCTTCAAGCCGTCTTTCTGCTTGCTCAACCCGATCTGCACTGCTTCGATCGAGCGTCCGCGCTGGGTCATCAGAGGAGTTACTGCCAACGACCGCAGGCGAACCCGAAGGGGTTTCACTCGGTCCCGGAATTGTGCGGAACGGCAGGGAGCGAACCTGATCACCTGACTGGATCGATCGCGATGAATTTCTCTCTACTCTGTTAGAAGACTCGCGCTCCATTGAGGAACCATTATTCATCCCGTTGCCCATGCCAGGATTCGTCCCATTGCCCATACCGGGGTCATCGACCGAGGAAAAACCAGGAACACTGGGGCTGCCCGAGGGAGATTCACTGGGACCAATCGGAGATTGGAACGGCTGCTCGGTACGGCTTTGTGCTAGCGCAGGCAAGCTTACTGCCGAAGCAAGGGCAGCAGCACTGATAACGCCTGCAAAACGCTTCACAAAAGCAATACGATTAAAGTCTTTCATTGTAATAATAAGCCTTGATTTCGAGAGTGTAGTTTCAAACGTCGATCGCTCCTGAAGCCGCTTTCTCAACCAAGCTTTCTCAAGCTATAAGAAGGCAAACCAATAAGAAGGCAAAGGGATCGAACTTTTATCTCTAGGTACATTGGGCAGTGTAAAGAGTTATGCCCGCTACAAACCTCTACCAAGGGAATTGGGAAACCGACCGCCCCGTCTATCTTCAGGACGAATTCCCCACCCAATGTTCATATTGCCGTTACACCTTGCCCTGGCACGGCTGCCTGCCCCTGCTGCAAATCCCTGCCTTTCTGCGCCTACCATCCTTTATTTCGAGTGGCAGAATAGGAATAACAGAGAGTCCAACCCACTTTCTGAGAATCCTGATAGGATTGAGTTACATTAATTAATATTAAGAGGTTAGATTCCCCCCTCGCACGGACATTTTAGGAGGAAGAACCCCCGGTGAATAACAAACGGTGGAGAAATGCGGGGCTTTACGCGCTTTTAATTATCGTTGTTCTGTTTTTGGCAACGACGTTAATCGAGCGGCAGCCCCAGTCAGCAGTAACCTGGAAATATAGCCAGTTTATCGACCGCGTCGAGGCTAGTCAGGTTGAGAAGGTCATGATCAGTGCCGATCGCACCAAAGCTTTGGCACAAACCAGCGATGGTCAGCGCGTTGCGGTGAATTTGCCCAACGACCCCGGACTGCTCAATATTTTGCAAGAGAATGGTGTCGATATTGCCGTTTCTCGTCAGGCAGACGACAATATCCTGGCACGAGTCCTCAGCACGCTGCTGATTCCGTTCCTGTTGCTAGTGGTGCTGTTCTTTGTGCTGCGACGGGCACAGGGCGGTCCTGGCAGTCAGGCAATGAACTTTGGCAAATCAAAAGCTAGAGTCCAGATGGAGCCGCAAACGCAAGTCACGTTTAACGATGTGGCAGGCATTGAGCAGGCAAAGCTGGAACTAGCAGAAGTTGTAGATTTCCTCAAAAATGCCGATCGCTTTACAGCTGTAGGCGCAAAGATTCCGAAAGGTGTACTGCTTGTCGGTCCGCCCGGAACGGGTAAAACGCTGCTGGCAAAGGCAGTTGCAGGCGAAGCAGGTGTTCCTTTCTTCAGCATTTCGGGTTCTGAATTCGTAGAGATGTTCGTTGGGGTGGGCGCATCTCGTGTGCGTGACTTGTTTGAGCAAGCAAAAGCCAACGCTCCCTGCATTGTGTTTATCGATGAGATCGACGCAGTGGGACGGCAGCGCGGCGCAGGCTTAGGCGGCGGCAACGATGAGCGTGAACAAACTCTGAACCAGTTGCTCACTGAAATGGATGGCTTTGAGGGCAATACAGGCATCATCATCATCGCGGCAACGAACCGTCCCGATGTGCTGGATGCAGCTCTCCTGCGCCCCGGTCGCTTTGACCGTCAGGTCGTAGTCGATCGCCCCGACTATGCCGGACGACTGGAAGTGCTCAACGTTCACGCTCGCGGCAAAACCCTGTCGAAGGACGTGGATTTAGAGAAAATTGCCCGCCGGACTCCCGGCTTCACGGGTGCGGATCTGGCTAACCTGCTGAACGAAGCCGCAATTCTGGCAGCTCGTCGCAACTTGACCGAAATTTCAATGGATGAAGTCAACGATGCGATCGATCGCGTCCTGGCAGGTCCAGAGAAGAAAGATCGCGTCATGAGCGAAAAGCGCAAAACCCTCGTTGCCTATCACGAAGCCGGCCACGCGCTCGTTGGTGCCCTGATGCCGGACTATGACCCGGTACAAAAAATTAGCATCATCCCTCGTGGACGCGCAGGCGGTTTGACCTGGTTCACTCCCAGTGAAGACCGGATGGACTCTGGCTTATACTCTCGCTCCTACCTGCAAAACCAGATGGCAGTTGCCCTCGGCGGACGCATTGCGGAAGAGCTGGTATTCGGCGAAGAAGAAGTCACCACCGGCGCCTCGAACGACCTGCAACAGGTGGCACGGGTGGCACGGCAAATGGTGACTCGCTTCGGCATGAGCGATCGTCTTGGACCCGTTGCTCTTGGTCGCGCTCAGGGCGGAATGTTCCTCGGACGCGACATTATGGCTGAGCGCGATTTCTCCGAAGAAACGGCGGCGGCGATCGATGACGAAGTGCGAAACCTGGTAGACCAGGCATACCGTCGAGCAAAGCAAGTACTGCAAGAAAACCACGCGGTGCTAAACATGCTGGCAGATATGCTGATTGAGCGGGAAACCGTAGACTCGGAAGAACTGCAAGAGCTGTTGGCAACCAGCGATGTGAAAGTGGCAGCGATTCCTTAATGAATCTGATACCACTTCGCTAATTTCATAGATTAAATCAGGGGGCGGCTTGACCGTCCTCTTTTTTTTAGGGGGATATGGAAGGGTCGCGAGTCAGACCAGTTGCAGGCAATACAAACTGCCAGATCCATTTGCGATCGGCGTTCGGATATTTATGCTCAAGCACAAACGGCAGATTCACGGCTCCAAACCCTCGGCTCAAGTCCCGCTGGTGCTGTAGTTAGACACCCACTAGATGATCTCGCAATTCCTCTGCTACGCTCGATAGCGGTATCGTCACACGACTTTTGCTATCTTTGCCGTCCCTGACTACAATTTGCTGTTGAGCAAAGGCAACATCCTTGACTCGCAATCGCAAACCTTCAATTAAGCGAAGCCCGCTCCCATACAGTAGCTTCACGACCAGTTAATAAATATCGTCACACTGTTGGATCACGGCAGTGCGAAGCAGTTCCCCTGCGGGGTAATCGCCTCCATGAGGAATCTGAAAATATGCGGAAAGATTCTGGCTATTCAGCTTAAGCCGCGTACTATGCGGAAATAATCTGCATAATTAGTAAGTTTGGGATGTTATGCAGAATCATTCTGCCTATCCACCTACTATGGGATTTTAGGCGGAAATCTTCAGTCTATGAATAGTTCTGCTGCTTGCGTCCAGTGTTGCCTTTATAGAATTACAGACCCAATGTGACAGCCTAATCTACGCTTTACGGTCGCGTTACGGTGTGGTTGCAGGTGTTTCTTGAATTGTTTAGTCTTAAATCGTGATGAAAGCCTGGATTATTGAAGCGCATGGAAATACAGATGGCCTAGCTCTTGTGGATTGGCCGCAGCCTGAACTCGGTCCCCATGATGTTTTGGTCGCGATGAAAGCGGTCTCGCTCAATTACCGCGATCTCGGCACCCTACGTAACGCGCGGCCGGGCAATCTGGCACCGCCGCTCATCCCCTGTTCCGATGGAGCGGGTGAGGTGGTCGCAGTCGGCACCCAGGTAACTAGATTCCAGGTAGGGGACCGAGTCGTCGGAGGCTTTTTTCGCGATTGGATAGAAGGTCGCTTCTCGCTCGACTATCACAAGGCTTCTGGTGGTGGCTCGATTCACGGCGTGCTGCGCGAAACGATCGCGACCCCGGAATGGGCGCTGGTGCCAGTTCCGGAGACTTTCTCTTATGCCGAGGCTGCCACATGGCCAGTGGCAGGCGTGACCGCATGGGCATCACTCTTTACACGCGGTCACTTGCAAGCAGGCGCCACGGTTCTCACATTGGGCACTGGTGGCGTCTCGACTTTCGCGCTGCAATTAGCCTCCGCTGCCGGAGCCAGGGTTATTACGACCTCAAGCAGCGATGAAAAGTTGGCCAGAGCACGCGAAATGGGGGCCTGGGAGACCGTGAACTATAAGACCACCCCTGAGTGGGACCAAGAGGTGCTGCGCCACACCCAGAGCCAAGGTGTGGATCATGTGATTGAGGTCGGGGGCTCTGGTACCCTCGAAAAGTCGACGAACTGTGTCGCAGCAGGAGGCCAAATTGGCCTCATTGGGGTGCTCACCGGATTTGGTCCGCCAAGCGGGAGTTTGTTTCCTCTCATGGTGCGCAATGTCCGCCTTGATGGCATCTACGCTGGCTCACGCTCTGATTTGGCAGCCCTCATCGCTTTCTCAGAGGCTCATCAGTTGCATCCCGTCATCGACTCGACCTTTGGCTTCGCTGATTCTAAAGCGGCCTTTGAGTACCTTGCAAGTGGACAGCATTTCGGCAAAGTCGTGATTGACGTCGCGTAGGACGTACATCCGACACAGAATTGAGGATTCGCAAGAGTCACTATCAAGCAGCAGAACCAGGCGCTGCAACCGACCGCTTACAGCTTCGTTTGTTCCTCACTACGCTTCTAGCGGCGGCTGAGCTGTATCGTTATGCCGCCTTTAGTTATTAGTAAGGTAGTGTTCTGAAAAGTGTCTGTCAGTGCTTCAGGTTTGTTATGAAATTGCCAATATTCCAAGTTGATGCTTTCACAGACAAAGTGTTTGGTGGCAATCCTGCT
>NZ_JACJOR010000433.1:0-3293 GCF_014695615.1 Leptolyngbya sp. FACHB-711 | reverse complement strand
CTCTTTGATGAAAGAACCTTTGTAGGGTCTAAAAAAACAAAATCTAGCTCTGGACACCAGTAGACCACTCCACATGGGGCATCTTGAATTGGACTTTAGGCAACCATAGTGCTGAAACGTTTGCCTTGTTATGAGCGATCGTCAAACTATCAGGGGGCTACTTCTATATTGTGGATGGTTGCACTATTTATCCTGGTTTTGTTCCAGAGGGTAATCAAATTATGAGCAAAACCCACATAAGAGCTGATTTATAAAGAAAAACCGAAGTAGTTCTGGTTCAGCCTTGAGCAGATTTTAGACAGGAGAAGCCGAGGGGTAGCCTTACGAAGGTCTCGTCTGTCTGAAATTGCTCATCCAACACGCTAACCCTATCCCAGTGACTTAAGTAATGCGAAGTGGGAGATTCTCAAACCCCTACTGCCCAAAGCTAAAGGATTTGGACATCCCGTGGAAGTGGATTTCAGGGAAATCGAGTGTTGCGATTGCGGATTCCCAATCCGTGAAAACAACGGAAAAAAGGGGGCAGTCTACGGTTTCGATGGTGGCAAAAAGGTTAAAGAACGCACATCGCCATATCATTGCCGATTCGCGAAGGTTGTTGATGGGAGTCCTCGTCAGTGAAGCGAATGCTTCAGAGCGGTCAGGAGCAATCGTTGTTCTAGACGAGGCAAAGGAGAAGTTATCTAGATTAGAGGCCGTATGGGTAGACCAGGGATATTCAGGCAAGAAGCTTGGCCATGCAGTCAAGCAAGTGTGTGGAGAATAGGTTTGGGTAGAGGTGATTGAGCGCACTTCAGCAACATTCGCGCAACTTCCGAAGCGGTGGATTGTGGAGCGTACTTTTGGATGGCTTAATCAATTCCGTCGCTTAAACAAGGATTATGAGGTGTATTTAGAGGTGAGTGAAGTGATGATTTATGGTTCCTTAATTTGTCTGATGATGCGGCGATTGGCTGCTTAAGATTTACTTTATGAATTAGTTCTAACGCAAGTTGAATCTGAGAATATACGCTTGCGGCAATAACGCTCTTCTATCGGCCTGGATGCGTAATAATAGGAGCAGAGCTGTGAAAGCGAGGTGCAGCTAATAGTTGAACCGCGACCCGCTACAGCGAACGTCCAATTCATTGATGAATATTGCCAGTGGTATCAAGTGCTGTTTCCTGAAGTTAGGAACTTCGAGCCATTTAAACAGTTGCATTTGGGACTCATAAGTGAAGCCAAACGCAAAATGCTACCTACAATAGCCCAGGTAGCGAAATTAGACAACGCTCAATCATTGCATCATCTTCTAATAGAATCGCCCTGGCAAACTTCAGCTTTTCGTCAACAGTGCTTGCGGTTAATCCTCCAAAACAGTGGTAAGCGCGAAATTGTGCTGGTCATTGATGACACAGGCGACCGAAAGAAGGGACAACATCCTGATTATGTTAAACGCCAATACGTCGGCAACTTAGGCAAGATTGAGAATGGCATTGTGGCTGTGATAGCCTAGGGGTGGTAGACAATATCACCTTGCCCTTGCTGTTTCAAGTTTATAAACCGAAAGAACGCCTCAAGCCCGATGAGGTCTACCGCAGTAAGCTAGAGATAGTTGCCCAGATGATCCTCGATCTTTAAGGTATGGGCTTTCAGTTCAAGCTCGTGCTAGCTGATAGCTTGTATGGTGAAAGTGGCTGCGGTTTCATCGATGTGTTGTATTAGTTGAAGCTGGAGTTCGTCGCGGCAATTCGTACTAATTATGCTGTCTAGTTGCCGCGTGAGCAAACAGTTCGTTTCAATCGCTGGCGCAAGTTTGAGCGTATCTTTAGTGATAGTAAACCTGAGACTCGATACATTCGAGAAATTATTTATGGTAAGCGCCGTGCCAAACAATATTGGGAACTCACCACTGGACCCTCAAACGTTACCCAAGAATGCAACCTAGTATGTGATGACGCACTATGGGATGACGCACATTGAGAACCTCAAGTATGACCAAGTTGGTAATTTGTATGGCTTGAGAAACTAGGTTGAGTATGGCTTGAAGCAGAGTAAGAACGAGTTGGGATGGGCAAATTTTTGGCTGACCCCCTACAATCAGATTAAGTGCTGGTGGGAGATGGTGATGAGTGCGTAATTGCTGATGAGTCTGCATACTAACGCTTCACAGCAACCACAAGTACAACCTTCGATCCAACAGAATGCTCAAGCGCAAGTAATCACCCTTCATCTCACCCAACATCCAGTTGGAAGCAGGCAAACAGGTGGAAGCAGACACTCAACAATCTGCGTCTGGTAATTGAGCCGAGCATAATTCTAAATTTGCTCGAACCCTGGTTAAATCTATTTCCAATTCCACGCTTAGCGGCCGGGTTAGAGTGTTTGGTTGCACTGATGAATCAGTTTTCTAGCAGTCTGCCACACTCTGATCTATCCCAAAATTTCCGCTTTTATTTTGCCTAGCGTGACACAGGAGCATTAGTTTTTGCTTTAGAGTCAGTTGATACCAAGCCTCTAACCCTAACAATGCTACTGACCTACCCCTAACATTTGTTTGAGCCTTGCGGGTTGCTCATACTCCCCTACATCTGACACTCGGCTAAACAGGCGCCCCAACCGCAGAGCCTCCAGTCTCCTCAACATGTTGGTTTGGCAACACCGCTTCTGCACTAACAGACTCCCCCTCAAATCCCCGCACAATGTCTAGATCAATATCTAGAACCGTCATTTCCAATCCCGCTTTGGGCAAATTACCACTGCTTGTAATATAAGGATTCGGTTCAAGGCTGCCGGTACAAATAATTAAAGACCCCTTCTTCAAGTAGGGCAATTTTCGCCAAGCCAACGATTTATCCCAAATTCTTAACTTAACTGTAAAAGCATCATCCCGACCGCGCAACCTTCGTACATACAGAGTTGCTTCTGCAAGCGTCGCTTGTTCTCCATTGCGTAATTCGATTGCTTTGATTTGAGCATCAGCTGCCAGATTACCGCTTACAATCCACTTATTTAATCCCACACTTGCCATAATCGTCGTATTGCCTGAAAGTAAACGCCGCTATCACAATATTCAACACAAGTTTGAATATCCTTAAAGCATAACTTTCCCAGTTTTGCCATTAAACTAACGGTAACTTCAAGCCTCAAATCGAGCGAAACAAAATCTCCCCCAAGCATAATCACAAGGGGGAGATTTCAGAAAATTACCCTGGCATCGAGCTATTGTTGCAGGAAGCAACCCTCCAACTATCGTCGCCGTTTCAGCGTTTCACACCTGAGTTCGGGATGGGTCAGGGTGGGTCCACCGTACC
>NZ_JACJOR010000432.1:0-5414 GCF_014695615.1 Leptolyngbya sp. FACHB-711 | reverse complement strand
CTTCGCCAGAAACCAAAGGGGGAAGCTCAAGGGGAAGGGGCAACAACAGAGAAGACGATTTGAGGCTGCCCTATCTGCCGCAGCAAACCGAACTGATGCTGATGGGTCTGACCCCTCAAGTATGGCAGGGGGTTCACGGGGACTTTAAGATGAGGCATTGTAACTTTAGTAACTCTTAAATTGTTTTCCGCAAGTCTGTCACTCTTTCCAAAACCCGTTAGAAAGATAATGATACTAGGGTGTAAACCGAGTCTCATCGTTATGACCGCGACACCTGGCGATTGATACAGCGAGTGATGCCGCATGAGCTACTGCTTAAATTCAGCCTGTCCTCATCCCGAAAACTTAACCCATACGGAGCTATGTCAGGCGTGTGGTGCAAAGCTGCTTCTGCGCGATCGCTATCGAGTCGTACATGCGCTGGGGCAGGGTGGGTTTGGCGCAACGTTTCTGGCAAAAGACGAGTCGCTCCCAGGCAATCCCTACTGCGTGATTAAGCAGCTTCGACCCGCTTCGACCTCAGTGCAGGTAATGCAGATGGCGCGGGTGCTGTTTCAACGGGAAGCTAGCACACTGGGGAAAGTCGGCAGTCATCCTCAAGTGCCGCGTCTGCTCGACTACTTCGAGGCAAATCAAGAGTTTTATCTAGTTCAGGAATACATTAGCGGCTCCACGCTCCAGCAAGAAGTCAAACGATCGGGTCCGTTTAGTGAGGCAGGGGTAAAGCAATTTCTCAGCGAAGTGCTGCCCATGCTGCAATATATCCACAGTCAGCAGGTCATTCACCGGGATATCAAGCCCGCTAACTTGATTCGCCGATCGCAGGACAAAAAACTGGTGCTGATCGACTTTGGCGCAGTGAAAGATCAGGTGAATCCAGCCAGCGCAAACGCTTCAGAAAATACGGCTCTGACTCAGTATGCGATCGGCACTCCTGGCTATGCGCCACCAGAGCAAATGGCAATGCGCCCGGTTTATGCCAGCGATATCTATGCGCTGGGGGTGACTTGCCTCTATCTGCTTACCAGTAAATCTCCTAAGGACATGGAATACGACCCGGCAACGGGCGAAATTATGTGGCGGCAGCTTGTTCACGTCAGCGAACACTTTGCCGAAGTGCTGCAAAAAATGCTGGACGTGTCGGTACGTCATCGCTATCAAAATGCAACCGAAGTTTTACGGGCATTAGATTTGGAGCCCTATCTGGACAGTCTGGCGCGGGGCATGGTCAGCCAGCCCAACCGCACGCGTTCGACCGGATCAGGTTCGGGAGACTGGCAATTTTCCGGGAACCGGACAGACGGCAGGGGCGCAGATGAGGCGATAATGCATTCCTCTCCCTCTTCGCCTTCGGCACGGATGGCAGCTGCGATTCGGGCAAGACAGGCAAAGTCTGAAAATTCTCGCTCAGACTTGACTCAGCTTCAGCCCGGTTCTCCGATACGTCGAGGAGCATCCAATCGAACCGATGGCATTCCTCATTCGAAATCAGGCGGCAGGGCAGCAGAAGATCGGCCCGCGGGGATTGTGCAAAAGCTCAATGCTGAGGATTTGGCGATCGCCTACGCGAAGGGCAAGCGAGACTTTACTTCGTATGATCTGAGTCTGCTGCATCTGCCCAAAGCTGAGCTGTCTGGCGCAAACTTTCATAACGCGAAGCTGTGTAAGACCAATCTACAGGGCGCAAATCTCTTTAACGCAGATTTTGGCTATGCCAGCCTGACCCAGGCAACCTGCCGCAACGCAAACTTCGCACGGGCATACATGAGCCATGCAGATTTGGGTGGGGCAGACCTGCGCGGCACAGATTTGAGCTATGCCTATCTCAGCAATGCCAACCTGCGGGGAGCCAATCTATGTGGAGCAGACCTGACAGGCGCAAAAATTACAGATGAGCAGTTGGCAACCGCACGCACGAATTGGGCAACAATTCACCCCAGCGGTAAACGCGGCTTGTGGTAGATCGCTAGAAAAATGATAGGTTGGCAGAAAAGCCTTCCTTTTTCATTGACAACCTTTTACTTCACTGACAACCCTTTACAGCATCCATTGCTGTCGATGTTCTGTCACTGGCTCGCCTGTCCTGCCTATTCTTGCTTCAACCATGCCTGATTCCCCTTCTCCAAAATCATCTTCTCCGAAGCGAACAACTCGCTCCCAGCCTTCTAACCTTGATCCTGAAAAATATGCTCAGCTCAAAGCAGAGCTGCAAACTCCTTATCGCGGACTAAGACAGTTTATCTATGTTGGCTGTGGAGCTTCTGGCTTTATTGGCGCATTTATCTTTCTGACACAGTTACTTGCCGGACGAGACGTGGCGGCGGCGTTTCCTAATTTTGCGCTTCAGGTGGGCATCATTGCCTTGATGGTCTGGCTGTATCGGCTGGAGCAGCGGGCTACCCGCAAGTCAAAATCTTGAAATTAAGGAAACCTTAAAATCTACCAAAAGTAGGAGAACTCCTGTCACACTAATGATGATTCAAATGAGGTCAGCCCGGATAAAGACCTTAACGATAAATCCCTGTGAATACCTAAGGTAAAGCGTCAGCCCAGTTCCATAATGGCTGGCGTTTTGCTTTTGCGTTTTGCTTTACTGTTGGGAGGGCAAGACGAGTTTATCGATAAAGTATGCAGCAGCACAAAACTGAAGTGTTGGTTGTTGGCGGCGGTACTGGCGGCATTGCGGCGGCAATTCAGGCGGCAAGAACCGGAGCGCAAACGGTGTTAGTGAGTGAGTTTGAGTGGCTGGGAGGAATGCTGACCGCTGCCGGGGTCGCTGCACCTGATGGTAATGAGCTGCTGTCGTTTCAAACGGGGCTATGGGGCGCGTTCTTGCGTGAACTGGAACAGCGTCAGCCCGAAGGACTCGATCATGCCTGGGTCAGCTTTTTTACCTATGAGCCGCGCATTGGAGCCACCATTTTTGCCGACTGGGTGCGGCAGTTGCCTAACCTTCACTGGATTACGGGTCAAACACCTCGCACCGTGATTCGACAGGAGAATCGCATTACAGAAGTTCAGTTTGACAATTGGACGATCGCAGCAGACATCATAATTGACGGTACAGAGCTAGGCGATTTGCTGGCACTGGCAGAAGTCCCTTATCGGTGGGGCTGGGAGTGGCAAAGCGAATTCGGTGAACCCAGCGCACCCGTCGCTGCAACCCCCTTAACTGATCGCTTTCCGATTCAAGCTCCTACCTGGGTCTTTCTCATGCAGGACTTTGGCACAGACTGCTCAGAAATCATTCCGGCTCCACCTAGCTACAGTGCCGATCGCTTTCAGGGAACCTGGGAAGGCTACGGTGCAGCAATGTTTCTCAACTACGGTCGTCTGCCGGGAAATCGCTTTATGCTCAACTTTCCGCAGCAGGGCAACGATTACGGTATACGGCTCGATCGGCTGGTAGAATCTGCGGCAGCACGGCAAGAATGGCTCCAGGACGCGTTGTGGCACGCACAGGGCTATGCTCATTTCCTGCAAAGAGAGTTGGGAAGTCGATATGGCTTAGCGACAGACAGTTTTCCCTCTGCTGGGTCAGGACAGATTGGCGGAGGAGCTTTTGCCCTGCATCCCTATTACCGGGAAAGTCGGCGACTACGCGGGTTGGCAACAGTCTGCGAACCAGATATTTTGCCTGTTACTGGCGGACAGGTTGCGGCTCTGCCCTTGAATCCAGAGGGATTAGTGGACTCGATCGCGATCGGCAACTATGCCAATGATCATCACTATCCGGGCGACACCCTGCCCCTGAAACCGAAGTCGCTGCGCTGGGGTGGACGCTGGACGGGAACGCCTTTTTCGCTGCCTTATCGCTGTTTGGTTCCGGCAGCGATCGAGGGTCTGCTGGTTTGCGAGAAAAATATTTCTGTGTCTCATATTGCCAACGGAGCAACCCGACTTCAGCCTGTTGTACTAGGCATTGGACAAGCCGCAGGAGCAGCAGCAGCCCTCTGTGTACAGCGTCGCTGTCAGCCGCGAGAACTCTCTGTGCGCAACCTGCAAAACGCCCTGCTGCAAGATCCGATCGCCCCCGCTGCGGTCATTCCGCTGTTTAACGTGACTCCGCATGACCCGGACTGGCTCGACTGCCAGCAGCATTTTCTTGCCCATCCTCAGGACTATCCGATCGATGGCATCGCTCAACGACTAGTGCAGCCATCCTCTTTGCATAAGAGCGTTGCCACAAAATTCAGCAAATCATATCAGGGAACCTTTGAACGCCGAGGCGATCAGGACTATCAGCTTTATCTCGATCGTCCGATCGATTCCTGTCTGGAAGCCTTGAGCCTGGTGACCCTCGATGCCACAGTTGATCGCCAGTTTCAGACCTATCAAACAGGACAAACGCTGACCGTAACCGCAAGATTAAACCGATCGGGACAGTGGCTCCTGGTGGAAGCGATCGAGGTAAGATAAAACTTAATTTTTGAGTAATTCGATCGGAAAACTGTTCATTCAATTCCTAGCACTTGAGGCAACCGCTTGACCTGGGAAAAGCCGTCTGTAGGTCTGCTGTCGAGAGATGCTACCTCGATAGATATACTAGGAAGAGCTTCAACATTACTTAAGAATTGCGGCCAGAGTCGTTCATTCTGGCTTAGTGCTTCTAGTTTCGTACCTTTAGTTTCGTCATTTTAGTTCAGTCATTATTGTTGTAGAGAGGGCAAGACGTTGACTCAACAAGCCGCAGGAATCGCGCCACATGGCGGACAGCTTATTAATCGCATTGCAACCCCTGACCAGCGACAAGAATTTCTGGCAATGGCAGATTCATTGCAGCGAGTGCAAATGGATGTGCGGACAACTTCTGACCTGGTCATGATTGCGATCGGTGGATTTAGCCCGCTCAATGGATTCTTGGAGCGAGAAGACTACGAATCGGTGGTCAGTAGTATGTATCTATCGAATGGGTTGCCCTGGTCGATTCCGATTACGCTATCGGTGAGCGAGGAAGTTGCAGAGCCGCTGCGTGAAGGCACACTGATTCGCCTGGATGACCCGAACGGTCGCTTTGTAGGGGTTCTGGAGCTAACGCACAAATACACCTATGACAAAGTGAAGGAAGCCGTCAACGTCTACCGCACCGACGACGAAAAGCACCCCGGCGTGAAAGTCGTTTATCAGCAGGGCAATATCAATTTGGCTGGTTCTGTCTGGCTGCTAGAGCGCGATGCCCATCCGCTCTTCCCCGCCTACCAAGTTGATCCGGCAGTCTCGCGCCAGATGTTTCAGGAAAAGGGCTGGAAGACGGTCGTCGGTTTTCAAACCCGCAACCCGATCCACCGCGCTCACGAATACATTATTAAATGTGCGATGGAAACCGTAGACGGGCTATTTCTGCATCCCCTGGTGGGCGCGACTAAGGAAGACGACATTGCAGCCGATGTGCGGATGCGCTGCTACGAGATCAT
>NZ_JACJOR010000431.1:0-7565 GCF_014695615.1 Leptolyngbya sp. FACHB-711 | reverse complement strand
GAATCTTGCCAGCTTAAAAACCGCTTGCCGATCGCCGCTAACAGCAGATCTGTTAATTTGCCGCAGAGCGCAAACAGGAGAATGCTAGCGATAATGATGTCTGGTCGCCCCGTCGTTTGTCCGTCTACTAGTAAATAGCCCAGTCCGCTGCTGGCTCCCATAATTTCTGCTGCAACGACAAACATCCAGCCTAGTCCCAATCCGCTCCGCAGTCCCACAACATAGGTAGGCAGTGTTGCAGGCAGAAACACACGCCAGATGAGCTTGAATTGGCTGAGCCGATAAACCTTACCGACCTCAACTAATTTACGATCGACATGCTGAATTCCAGTCATCAGATTGAGATACACGGGGAAGAATACGCCTACAGCAATCAGGGTAATCTTAGAAGATTCATAGATGCCCAACCAGAGAATGAATAAGGGAACCCAGGCGAGAGAGGGAATATTACGCAACGCCTGAAGCAGTGGATCAAGCAAGCGATAAGCTACACGAGAATAGCCAGTGAATGATCCCAGAATCGTTGCGGCGAATGCTCCGAGGAAAAATCCGAGCAATACCCGATAGAAAGTTACGGTGATGTGCTCGAATAGCTCTCCGGACAACGTGAGGCCCAGAAGGGTAAAGGCGATCGTAGAAGGCGCAGGCAACAGATTTGGAGGAAAGACACTCGCCGCAGAGAAAATCTCCCAGAGGACAAGCAAAATTGTTGGAATGAGCAGTCCAACCCATCCACTGGAAGACGACTGACTTTGAGAAGGAACTCGATTGAAGATGCGCAACGCCGGTGCAGCAAAACGATTCATGGGCAAACCCGTTGAAGATTCACTGGAAAGATTCACTGGAAAATTTGAAAAGCTGTTCTAAGGCTTGACCACTTTTTTCACAAATTCTGGATCGATTAAGTCTGTTGCAACTTGCTCCACGTTTATCGAAGACTGAATTACACCGCTCTTTTTCAGTACATCTCCGGCGGCTGTAATCACGGTTCTTTGACTATCGCCGATCGTAGAGTTCGATAAATCGGTTCGCCCAAGCTGCTTTGCTGCCACTGCATCGCTCAACTTGGCTTCCTTCGTCAGAATTGCCCTCAATTCACTAGGATTGTCGATCGCCCACAGCCGCGCCTTTTCGTAGGCTGCGATCACTCGTTCCACATAAGCAGGATATTCCTGAACAAATGCCTCCCGCACGTTCAGAACGCCTTGACTAATGAAGTTTGGGTTGCGATAAAACAGGCGAGATCCTTTCTCTAGCTCCGTTTTTGCCATGTGGGGATCGAGTCCTGCCCAGGCATCAACATCGCCCCGCTCCAGAGCCGCTCGACCGTCTGTATGTTGAAGTGGAACCAGTTCAATGTCTTTCTCAGAGAGCCCAACTTCATCTAGAGCACGTAGCAAAAAGATGTAAGGATCAGTTCCTTTGGTTGCTGCAACACGCTTTCCCTTTAAATCCTCAACTTTGTTGATTGGGGAATCTGCCCGCGTTACGAGAGCCGTCCACTCTGGCTTCGAGTAAACGTACACTGCTTTGATAGGATTTCCATTCGCTTTTCCAAGCAGTGCAGCTGCCCCTGCGGTTGAGCCAAAATCAATACTGCGGCTATTGAGGAATTCTAGAGCTTTGTTGCTGCCGACGCTCTGAGTCCATTCTACTTTGACATTATCCTTCGCTAACTCCTCCTCCAGCCAGCCTTTTTCTTTGAGAACTAGGCTTACTGGATTGTAGTAAGCATAATCCACTTTAATTGTGTCAGGTTTAGCAGCAGCCGAGCCATCTGGAGCCGTCTGAGCCGTTTGACTACTGCAACTGCTAACGACCAGCACTAGACTAAGCGCAACGGAAAATAGAGCCGCAAATCCGGGTAGATATTTAGCCGTAAAGCGGCGACGGATTGCTTTGAGATCGATGAATCGACTGAACGTTTTCATGGGGGGCGATCGGATTAATGAGATAGGTAAAGTGGAAGAGAATGTTTGCAGTTTAGGTTCACAATCGTTATTTAACGACCTGCGCCAACCGCGAAGCGAGTAGGTTGAATGATTGAAACCAGCTCATACACAGAATTTTGCAAACGCTGCTCAATTTCGCTATCAATAAACTGGTATTCGCCGCTGTCTTGCTTTTGTAATTGCGAATCCACAATGTACACACCTGCGAGAATACTTCTTGCACCCAGTGTGGAGAGAACGGGCTTCAGTGCGTAGTCGATCGACAAAAGGTGAGCGATCGTGCCTCCTGTTGCGATTGGAAGAATGACTTTACGAGAGAGTGCATTCTGCGGCAGCAAATCGAGTAATGCCTTTAATACGCCTGTATAAGCGGCTTTATAGACGGGTGTAGAGATAATGACTGCATCAGCAGATTCGATCGCAGCAACAACCTGCTTGATATCCGGGTGATCAAATTTAGCAAACAGCAGAGCCTCCGCATTGATGTCTCGAACGGAGACAATCTGGTGATCAATCTGTTCACGGTCAAGAATCTTCTGAGCGTACTCTAGAACTGCGTAGGTTCGGGAGGGATGCGCCGGACTTCCACCAATTAGAACAACCTTCGACATGACAAGCAACTCCTAAAATTTTCAAAGTCTCCCCCTTGCGCTTTCAAAGCAGCAATCAACAAATGGGGAATTTAGAGGGGAATGCAAAACACAAGATACTTCTCTAGCTGGGACTGACGGGGAGCTTGTCGTTGGCCATAATTTCCCCGATCGGGCTCATATAACGACTGGGAGCCAACAGCGGTACATTCTCCAGCGGCAGTTTCGGAAAAACAAGTTCGGCAAAGCGATATGCCTCTTCCAGATGGGGATAGCCGGACAGCACAAAGGTGTCAATGCCAAGATCGGCATACTCCTGCATTCTTGCTGCGATCGTATCCGAATCACCAACCAGAGCAGTTCCCGCACCACCCCGTACTAGACCAACGCCTGCCCAAAGATTAGGGCTGACCTCCAGGCTGTCACGCTTACCGTTGTGAAGCTGTAACATCCGACGCTGTCCTTCTGACTCGGCTTTACCCAGGGCTGCTTGTGCTGCTGCGATCGTCTGATCGTCTAGATATTTAATCAAATCATTGGCTGCATCCCAGGCTTGCGCTGTCGTTTCACGGACAATAACGTGTAGCCGAATTCCAAATCGGAGGGTGCGTCCCTGCTCGGCTGCCAATCGCTTCACCTCGCTGATTTTTTCTGCAACCTGTGCAGGCGGTTCGCCCCAAGTGAGATAGAGATCGACGTGCTTTGCGGCAACCTGTTTGGCGATCGCAGAAGATCCCCCAAAATACAGCGGTGGATAGGGTGTTTGCACTGGGGGAAATAGCAGTCTGCCGTTTCGCACATCCAGGTGTTGACCTTGGAAGTTAACGGTTTCACCCTGCATCACTTCGCGCCAAACCGATAGAAACTCATCCGTTAGCTCATAGCGTTCGCTGTGGCCGAGATGCACACCGTCTGCTGCCATTTCTGCGGAGTCGCCACCTGTCACGACGTTAATCAGTAAGCGACCTTGAGACAGGCGATCGAATGTAGCTGCCATCCGAGCCGCAACGCCAGGAGAAGTCAAACCGGGACGAATCGCCACCAGAAACTTCATTCGCTTCGTCACCGGAACTAAAGACGCAGCTGTAATCCAGGCATCTTCACAGGATTTGCCCGTGGGAAGCAGTGCCCCGAAGTAGCCCAGTGAGTCGATCGCGCCTGCTAATTGGCGCAGGTATTCGGGCGTAATCGCTCTGCCGCCGACCGAGGTGCCTAAATAACGACCATCTCCGTGAGTGGGAATAAACCAAAGTACATTCATCGAAAATGCCTCAAATTCGTTTGACGACCAAATGTTGCAGCAATTGAGTTAGCCTGAGTGAGTCAAGTCATTCAGAATTTATTTGAGAAGGTGGTGTGCTGATCCAAACTGCCTTTCTAGCTATCTAATTCTGGGAAACTGCACTTGCTGATCGGTTCGAAGTTTCCTAGTGGAATTTAGGGGGCAATGCAGAATTTTCACTTCTCAAACAAGTTCTTAACCTTTCCACACAGCATCATTAATGTTGATTGATTTGGGAATTAGCTTCAGCTTGTAGAATGTATCTGCAATTTGCTGCTGACCATTCACCACTTGGGAATCGATCGGTTTAACACCGTATCCTCGTCGCGTTTCTGCCAGATCCAATGACGCTTTATCGATCTTTAGTTCCGCTGAAAGAAACTGCGCTACTTCATTAGCATTCCCTTTTGCCCAATCGCTTACCTTCGTCAGTTCATCCACAACAGCTTTTACCAAAGCAGGCTGTTCGCTTGTAAACTTCTGGGTGGACAGGAAGAAACCATGGTTTGCCACAATGCCTTTGCCGTCACGAAGGACTCTTGCACCAAGTGCCTTTTCGGTCGCGGCAAAAAACGGATCCCAAATTACCCAGGCATCCACACCACCTTGCTCAAAAGCAGGACGCGCATCACCCGGCGGCAGAAACACTGTTTGCACATCGGTATAGCTCAAACCTGCTTCCTCCAACGCTTTTACCAGCAGATAATGGACGTTGGAGCCTTTGTTGAGCGCGACTCTCTTGCCCTTTAAATCAGCCACGCTTTGAATTGGTGAATCTTTGCGAACCAAAATTGCTTCTGCGGCTCCACCCAATGGCTCATAGGCAACGTAAGCCAGCGGTGCGCCTGCTGCCTGAGCAAAAACAGGTGGCGTTTCTCCCGTGTAGGCAAAGTCGATACTGCCCACGTTCAACGCTTCCAGCATTTGCGGTCCCGCAGCAAACTCGTTCCACTCGACGGTTGTTTCTTCTGATTGCAGGCGTTTCTCCAAATCACCCCTACTTTTAAGGAGATTCAGAGCCGTTGCCGACTTCTGATAACCGATTCTCACGACCGAGTTGGTGGCCGCAGGAGCCGCAGGCGCATTTGTAGGGCGATTGGTTGCACTGGGAGCCGTGCAGGCAGCGACCGCCAGACTTAAGCCCAAACTTACTACCATGAGCAAGAAGAAGCGTCGGGTAGGGGAAAGGCGCATCCTGGAGGGTGTCATTGCTTGATAGCAGCGGGATGCGCCAGAGAAAAGCTTTACCGTAAGAGAATCAAACCATCGCCACATGAGAATTTCCAGAAGAAGTTAAGTCTGAGTAAGAAGCCTTAAACGTTGCTTGAAGTCCAACTAATGTGCGCTATTGCGATCGAGCTGTACAAATCAATCTGTTCAAAACCAATCAATTTAAGGCTGTAAATCAAGTCCTTTGGGGAAGTGTTCTTGATGCTGAATCAACCTTTTTCTTCCAGGAAACTTGCTTTGTATTGACCTTAAAGCAATCCTGAACTAAGGAAGAGCCAGAAACGAATCTACGGTAATTTGGTAGGGTTACCGATATTTGCATAAACAGCACTATGCCATAGTGCGATCGCAATTGCAAGCGTTTTTCAATTCGATCTGGCTTGAATTAGAGATCGCAAGTTAGTGGTCGCAGGCTATCACTTTCTTTCGGTAATCAATTGCTTCATCGGAAGAAACTGCTTCGTTGCCGCTGAACTTAGATTTGTTATTGGTAAAGGATTTGAGGAGCGTCTGGGCAACTCGCTGCCCTTGGATGCGAATTTCTGGAACAGCAGTGGTTTCCCAAAAATTGCCCTTTCGGGGAGAACCAATCGTAAAAATTTGTTGAGAGATCCTGCCCTCGTCATCGATCAATGCCCCATTTTCTGCAACTGCTAAGCCCAGATGAAGCGGATCAGAACAAACAAGTCCTGTAGCCAGAAGCTGTTCAATCAGAGGACTATTAACTTGGCGATAGTCACATTCAGAACCAGTACAGTTCAACACCAGATGCGATCGCACCTCGATCAAATCCTGACTTCCGCGTTTGCGAATGACTGTGGTCACCTCTGATCGCGTTTCGTGGAAAGCTTGAATACGTCCGGCATGGATCTGAAGTTGTCTAGTATGCAGCAATTGATTCAATTCCTGGGCAATCGTGGGCGCAACTCGATGTCGATGCACCTCCCAGTAGGGACGCAGATGCCGCAAAAAGCGACGCTGTTCTTCTAGGGACAAACGCTGCCAGAGCGATTCTGTTTGGGGGCGCAGTGCATCCATGACCGATCGCCAGTCATACCCCTGAAGTCTTGCCCGGTCGACTTCCTGCCGCACCCATCGCCAGAGCGATCGCACTGTCCTGCCTTCAGGCAAAGAAACGTTGTAAGCCGGAACCAATTGGTGTGATTGGGGGATTAAACCCCGACGGGAAACCAGATGAATTGCTCCGCAGTGTCCGCGCTGCTTCAGGGTCATTACCTGATCGATCGCCGTCAACCCTGACCCAATCAGGAGAACGGAGGCTGAGGAGGATAAACGGCTGAGCCAATCTTCATTCCAGGCTGATCTCACATATCGATCGCTCTCATAAAAACGAGAATCTGATATCGCCGGGTTACGAGGTGGTGGATTGCCAAAAGCAAGAACAACGCGATCGACAACGAGAGAGATTCCGGTTTGTAAAACAAGTTCTAGCTGAGATTGCTGGGGATGAATTGCCGTGACGATATCTCTATGACATCGTAAATGAGCGATCGAGGAATACCTGACTGCATCCTGTAGCACCGACTGAATATATTCCCCATAAATTCGGCGGGGAACGAAAGCAGCAATATCAGCATCGGACGAGAAATTGTGCTGGAGCCAGTGCAGGAAATGATTTGGCTGATCCGCAAAGAAGCTCATCTTACCGGCAGGAACATTAAGCAGATGGCAATCCTGCCTGGTTCCGTACGCGACTCCTTCACCGATCGAATTTTGATCAATCAAAAAAATCTCTAGAGGGTTAGTTGCCTGTTTCAGTAGATGAACAGCAACCATAACGCCACTCAGCCCACCACCCACAATGCCGATCCTCATAGAAGCTGAGGCGAACGATTTTGCTGGGATTGTAGTGCGCATCGTCCGATCGCTGAGCCACTGTGAAGCCGTTTCACGCTCGGTGTAATCAAGCAGTTGAGGATCAATCAAATGAGTCATGCAGGCTCTCCAATCCTTCTAATCTTGCTGGCTAATGTTTCTGAGCTGCTTGGATGAAACGAAATTGAATTTCAATTGAATTGTAATTCAGCCAGAATTTATGTCAAGAGCAGAGTCCCTTGAAGCCGCCCCCTGAAGATGCGATGATGGGTAGATAGTTGAGCGGCAAATCTGACCTTCAGACTGGCACTTTGGGCGATGGGCAAGCGCACCGAACGCAACCTGCTAGACATCCTGGTTCAACAGAATTACCTGTTCAAGAATCTGGATAAGAAATGGCTGGCAGCACACCTTCCGGTCGAGACTCTGGTTGCCGAAAAGATCTATTCCAATCGATTGGTTTACACCGCGTTCCGTCCCGATTCCTACATTGAGGTGCTGTACCTGATTCTGGAAGGCGGACCTGTGATTATTCGTAGTGCCCCACTCGATCGCATTATTGCCCTCAGCTATCCGGGCGGCTGTTTTGGGATGCGCAGTTTACCTGTTGGTTATGGCAGTGCAGGCTATGCGTTTCCCAGCCAAGTTGAAGCATACAAAACGACAAGCGTGATC
>NZ_JACJOR010000430.1:0-16873 GCF_014695615.1 Leptolyngbya sp. FACHB-711 | reverse complement strand
TGAGATTCCTCTTGAGATCCCTCAGCCTGCGGAGCCGCTTCACCCGGAGTCGTCAGAGCCTGAACGGGAATTATCCGACCTGCCTGCGCTGCCGCAAATGATCCAACCTGATAACCAGGGACAGCCAGCAGTGCAATTCCACCGATAATCGTGCCTGCTTTCCTCAAGGCTTGCTTGTTCATCGATTTCTTCTCACTCAAGGCTGGGCGTAATCGAACGAGGACAGGTTTAGGAATGGTGGGGTGAGTCATGCTTTGATCAAAAATTGTTGATTGAAACCACTTTCCTGCCTGCATTATTACGACGAATTATATAGCGATCGCGACTGGGGATAGGCTAAAGCGATCGAAATTCATTTTTGCTCAAGCTTGCTCGAACTTGTATCCAGGCATTAAAAAAGGGGCTTTAAGCCCCTCATGATTAGAGAACGTCACAAATCAAGCTATTTAATTGCATGACCTGCCTGATAAAGCACTTGACCAAGCTGTTGAAGCCTAGGCATGACCTCGCTAGGAGCGATGCTGGAAGCCCCAGAAGCATCTTCGCCGATATCAATCAACAATTTAGCGATCTCACCCGAGTTACCGTTTTGCAGAGCGGCTTTTAATTCGCCCAGGTCTTCTGCGAGATCGTGTCCTTGCAGTTGACTTTGCCATGTTTCAATAATCGCGATCGCTTCATCAAGTGGAATCAACGTTACTCCCTGCTGAAGGGCTGCGATCGTCGCATCGAGATCCATTGCTTGCAGTGATTGATCTGCCATGCTCATGCTCCAATTTAAATGTCCGATGGGTGCTGTCAAAACAAAATCTTTGCTTGAATTGGCTCTTGCACCTGTATTCAGGGTGAACTGACTGAAGGAATGAAAGCCTGTGCCTTTTGACGTAACCCGATCGTTCTTGTCGCTATCGCACAAACGTTGTTCCGCTTGTAACTCCAGCAGGTGTCGTCTGTGCTCCTGAGCTTACTCCAGGCGATGTGAAACTTGTTCCCGATTGTCCTGAAAACCCATTAGTGTTGAATCCGCTATTCACCGAATTTCCATTGCCCAGTGTGCTTGTTGAACTGTTTACTCCAGGCGCAGCAAAGCCTGCCGCTCCAGCCCCTTGTGCTCCAAAACCCGATGTGCCAACCCCTGATTGAACGCCCTGTACTCCTGAGTTAATGCCTGATTGAACGCCTTGGGTTCCAAATCCTTGGGTGCTGGTGCTTGTTCCAGTTCCAGGCGTAACAACTCCTTGGGTTCCAAATCCAGACTGTGTTCCGAATCCAGGCTGTGTTCCGAATCCAGGCTGTGTTCCAAATCCAGACTGTGTTCCAGGCGTAACCACCCCTTGCGTCCCAAAATTCGTGGTTCCGGCAGGTGCGCCAAAGGTCGGTGCGCTGAAGCTAGGTACGCCAAAAGTGCTGGTCGACGTTGGACCAAGCGGAGCAGTGTTTGTCGGAAAGCCGTTTGTTCCCAGTGTTCCGGTTATCGTTGAAGAGCCTGTGGTCGTTGAGATGCCAGTCTGAGTCGTTCCGAGCTGCCCTCCGTTGACTGTTGTACCCGGTAGACCCGTTGTGCCGATCGTCCCTGTAGTGGCAGGAGTACCAAACGCTGAATTCGGAACGCCAAAGGTTGAGGTGCTGCCCGTTCCCGGAGTGACGATCGTTCCAAAATTGCTTTGAGGGATGCCGTTAACGGTTCCTGAAACGCTGCTACCAAATGGAGAAAGGGGAATCCCAGTCGAAGTCGTTCCTGGGCTAACACCAACCCCTGTAGAGCCAAATCCGGGTGTTCCAATGCTGCCACTCCCGGTGAAGGTTTGAGCAGCGGCAGGCAGCGTTAAAGCGACAAGAACAGTTCCAACGCTTGCGAAACCAATGAGACTGTAAAGCGGTGATTTCATTATGTCTTTCCTGATTATCGTTTAACGAAAGGGGCAGAATACACAGTTCGATCGAAACGATCGCAGTCACAAAACACAGCAAGTAGCGGAAGCAAATTAATAACGAATAGATTTACAGATTTATAGAATTCGATATACAAACGTAACGTTACTTGCAGTCTAATAGTTCGTTCCCAATCCAGGGCTGACCTCAGGAATGAAATTTAATGCACCACGGGTGCGTCAAAAGAAACAGGTCAACCTTCAACCCGCTCAAGCTTCACGATAAGATAAACACCCCAGGATAAACACCATAGGATAATCGCACTCTGGCAAAACTTTCCTCCGTAGTGGGAGGCTTACCAGAATAAGAACTATACAAGAAAAAAATAATCCGAAGCTACGCTAAAAACGGTGCTACAAAAAGGGAATGTTCTGATGCTCTATGGATAAGCGAAACACTTACAAGAACCCTTTATCGGAACCATTTTTAATGACTGCAATTCCGCTAAATTTTGTCAAAGGCAATTTTGTCAAAGGCAATGTAGGGGACAATCCGCAGAGTAGATGGCTTAAGTAAACCTTTCTGCTGCCCATGTCCCCCACAAAACGATCTTCAAATTACTCGCGATCGCCCCAAAGTTACTGAAGGCTAAATTTACTGAGGACCAAATCTACTGAAGGGAAGTAATCTGCTGACGTAGTTGTTCAGGCAGCAAAACTCGGTTAACAACGTGAATTACGCCGTTCGCTGCTTGAATGTCAGGCTGAATTACGCTTCCATCATTCACAATAATGCGACCATCCGCAACTCGCACTGCGATACCGCCACCCAGGGTATCGACAACTCCGGTTTGTAGCTCCTGAGAAGTCACCTCACCAGGAACAACGTGATAAGCCAGCACCTGACGCAGCAATGCCTGGTTTTCGGGTTGAAGCAGTTTTTCTAGAGTTCCAGCAGGGAGGGCTGAAAAGGCTTCATCGGTCGGAGCAAAGATTGTGAATTGTCCACCTGTTGACGGAATTGCGTTTGCTACTCCTGCCGCCTGCACTGCACGAGCCAGCGTATTAAATGTGCCTGCAGAAGAAGCTTGTTGCAGCAGCGAAGTGACTCCTGTATTACCAGTATTTGCTTGAGGGGCAGGTGCAGGTCTGGTTGCGGGAGTGGTGCTGGTGGAAGGAGTGTTGGCTCCAGGAGTCGAAATGCCCGCGCCTGTACCGACTCCGGGTTGGGTTGTTGCTCCGGGCGTAGTCATCGTGCCTGGCATGGTCATTGTGCCTGGCATGGTCATTGTGCCAGGGGTAGTCGCTGCTCCAGGCGTGGTCGTTGTACCAGGTGGGGTCGTTTGGATCGGCGACTGACTAGGACTGCTGGTTGTTTGTGCCTGAGCGGGGCTAAAAGCAACCAATCCAGTCAAGGTTGCAGCGGCGATTGTCGCAAAGCGAAGTTGGGATTTGAAATGCATTTCCTCTCTTCTCCTGTCAATTCGGGTGAAATCTTTCTTCACCTTAAAGAGCGCATTTTTCTCCGCCGTCTGTCTTTGGAGCTATTCCCCTCCTGTGGTCGATCGCCTCTTGATTTATACCCAGAGCGAGACTTAAGTCGCATGATCAATGACTATTGACCAATAACCAATGACCAATCGTCCCTAACCAATGCCGATCGCTTCTCCCATTCATTTTTGTCTTTCGACTAACTGACGAGATTTTCGGCAGCAAATTGTCTGGAAAAAAAGTTAGGTTAAGCAACGCAGGATTGATATAGCGATAATAGGAACGTTGCTTCGAGACGCTTTCCTTGAATCTTCCTTCTTTTATTTGGCTCTGGCGTGCTGCTGCCTGGTCAATGGGTCTATCCCTCTTTGCTTATCTGTTGCTGAGTCTGACTGGAAGCTGGCTATTTGTCAGCCGTCAAACCCCTCAAGTTCGTCCAGGGTGGCTGCGTCCCGTTCACTTTACGATCGGCGGCACAATGGTGTTTCTGGTGCTGTTGCTGCTGGCGATCGGCTTAGTAGGCACGATCGGGCATTACGGCAGTTTGGGGCATTCCACCCATTTGCCTGCGGGCTTGATTGTTGTCGGTCTGACGCTGCTTTCTGCCTGGAGTGCAACCCAGATTAATGTCGATCGTCCCTGGGCAAGGGGGCTACATCTGGGGACGAATCTGGTGCTGCTGCTGGCATTTGTGATCGTCACCTGGACTGGCTGGGACGTGGTGCAAAAATATTTGCCCTAGGGAACATTTGAGCCGTATCAAAGGTTCTGTATCGCCCCCGTAGGTTGCTTCTTTGCCTGCTCCTGCTAACTTCAGGGGACTTTGAAAGCCAGAATGATTAGCTCGATTACTCGCAAAAGGGGGGACAGTTTGGGTAATCAACCGCCAACAAAAAGGGCAAACAAAAAAGGGCATGGTTTCCCATACCCAGATTGCCATCGAAATTGTCATTCACTGTAGAGTGTTGACCAGCGTACTGCCTGACAGGAGAGATCTTGCTTAGCGATAGTTCTGCGTCTGAATGCGCCGGAGCTGTGCTTCAGGACGCTTAAACCGATCCATCTGCGCTTCAAAGAACTTCCGGTTTGCCATCAGGTGCTTCGGATTCGGGTCATCTAGCGGATACAGCAGTGCTTCGCGTAGTGCTTGAATGACTGCAGAAGTTACGCAGTACATCGATCGCTGGAAGCTCACCGCTAGCTGCACCAGCATATCGTCTTCGCCGCGACAGAACTGCTGATAGTAGTCCACCAAGTACTGCGGCAGGAAGTGCAGCATATCCTGAGCTAGCAGCGTCGGCGGGATGCCAGCCGTACCGACCGGGAATTTGTCTGCGTACAGCACGCCATAGTGGAAGTCTTTCTGCTCTGGGGGAACCTGTCCTGCCTGCGCGTTGTAAGACTTCGTGCCCCGGAACGGCGAGGTGCGGTAGAATACGGCTTCTACATAGGGCAGTGCCGCTTCATACAGCCACATAAAGCCCTTTGATTTCGGGATGATTTCGTAGCACTCGCCGTCGATGTAAACGTGATGGTAAATGGGGCGACCTGCGATCGCAAAAATTCCGTTAATCAGGAAGTTCATCGCGTCGGGGACGCTAGCGATTTTGCCTTCGTCGTACAAATCCGACATTTCAAAGAACACCGGAGCCATGATTTCCCAAAATAGCCCCAGGTTTGCGTAGTAGGACATCTGACGGCACTGCTCCAGGAACATATCCGGGAACAGCTTGTACAGTCCCAGCATCGCTGGATTTTTCTTGAAGTACGCTTGGATGGCGCGATCGGCGTTTTGCTTGTACTCGTCGCTGTCGAGGTAGGCATCAAATAAGCCCATGCCTATATCACGACCGTGCCAGAACATTGCCCGCATACACTCTTCGGCAAACTCCATGTTGATCCGATCGTGATACCAGTGATGGAAAATGCGCGGCAGCTTGGATTTGAGTTCGCCTTTCTGGATAAACTCTAGCAGTTCTGGGTGAGCGGAGCCTGTGCCACGCCAGATTCTCAGGTCTGCCTCATCGCCCGCGTAGTGATTTTGGCGATCGAGATATTCCTGCGAAATAAAGTACTTGAAGAACGGCAGCGGATCGAGAAAAACGTGCTCGGCAATATACAGCAGGTCGCGCCAGTAGAAATCCATTGGTACGGCGTAAGCCTTATACAGCCCAATGATTTGCATCAGGTTTTCTGGCGTATCCGGCAGCATTGCCCCACCCGCTTCGAGTCGATGAATGACCTCAGCAAACTCATGATTTGAGGGCGGGAGCTTTGGCGAAGGCGTAGAAACTGGGGGAAGAATAGTTGCAGTCATAAGCGGTGAGAGGGTGAAAGCGTAGAGGTTTAGAATCACTTTGAATCTCTTCAAGAGACATTCCCTTTGCCCAGGTGCAGCGAGAATGCTCCATAACCGACTAGTTATTCAGTTCCAGGCTATTCAGGTCTAAAAATCGCTCGCTCGTTGCCAACTGCTGGGTCGGAGTTGGAACGGTAGCCACCAGAGCGGTTGTCGTCGCTTCTGTCCAGCGCACCAACCAGCTTGGCTGCAAGCCCAGGAACAAAATCAAAACTGCCAGAACCAGAGCCGGGAACTTCTCACTTGTCGTGACCTGCGGAAAGTACGCTGTCGAGTTATCCAGTTTGCCGAAGCAGGTGCGGTTCAACAGAATTACAAAATAGACTGCGGTGAGCGCAGTTCCCAGAACCGCGGCCAGCGTTTGCACCGGAAAGACAGAGTAGGTTCCCTGGAAAACTAGAAACTCCGCGATGAAGCCCGCTAATCCCGGAATCCCAGCACTCGCCATGCCGCCCAGAATCAGCAGTGAACTAATCGAGGGCAAGCCGCGAATCGGATTCAGCAGACCGTTCAGCACATCCAGGTCGCGGGTACCCGCTTTCACTTCCACGACCCCTACCAGATGAAACAAAATCGCCAGAATCAAGCCATGCGCCACCATTTGTCCTACTGCTCCGACCAGGGCGAGCGGAGTCAAGGCAGCCGCACCTAACAGCACATAGCCCATGTGTCCGATCGAGCTATACGCCACCATTCGCTTGATATCCTTTTGAGCGATCGCCGCCAAAGCTCCGTAGAGAATGCTTACGGCTGCCCAGGTTGCCAGAAAAGGAGAGAGCTGCGCCCACGCTTCTGGGAACAATCCCATCCCGAATCGCACCAGGCCGTAGGTTCCCAGCTTTGCAAAAACACCCCCTAGCAGAATCGCGACTGGAGAAGACGCTTCAACATAGGTATCCGGTAGCCAGGTATGGAAGGGAACAAGCGGAATCTTGATGCCAAAACCAACCAGCATTAACCCCAGCAGCAAGACCTGAGAGCCGATCGGCAACGCCTGCCCCAGTACCGACTGGTAAGAGAAATCAGACGCGCCAGAGAGCCAGACCAGTCCCAGAAAGCTCACCAGAACCAGGGCACCAGAAACGGCCGTAAAGAGCAGGAATTTGACTGCTGCATAGCTACGCTTTGCCCCACCCCAGATCGAAATCATCAGGAAGAAGGGAATGAGCTCCAGTTCGTAGAACAGGAAAAACAGCATCAGGTTTTGTGCGAGGAATGCGCCTGAAACACCACCATTCACCAGCAGCATCATGACATAGAGCAGTTTTGGACGCTCTGTGTTTTCACTGCTGCTAAAAATCGCAACCAGGGTCAACAGGCTATTCAGTGCCAGCAACACTACCGAAACTCCGTCCACGCCCAGTTCATAGTTCAGTCCCAAGGGAGTAATCCAGGGCAGAAACTCCCGAAACTGAAATCCGGATTGGGTAATGTCAAACTGGGTCAGAATCCAGACTGTCCAGAGCAGATTGATAAGCGAGATCGCCAACGCACTGGAGCGAACTTGAGAAGAAGTGTACTTGCTTGGCAGCAGGCTGATGACCAATGCACCAGCGATCGGAAGCCAGATGAGGGCACTTAGCATAGCGAGGGATTACAAGAGTAAGGTTTAGGAGTCAGAGAAAATTACCCAAAAAGAATTACCCAATGCCGATCGTGAGCTCAGACAGGAACGACCAGCTTGCTAAAAGTGCAATCAGAACTAAACCGAAGGCGATCGTCAGTACATAAAACTGAGTCTGACCCGAGTTGCCATACTTGAGCGTTTCGCCGCCGAAGATCGAAGACAGCCCGACCAGGTTGACCAATCCATCAACCAGATAGCGATCGAACCAGTCTGTGATGCGAGACACAATATCCACGCTGCCGACCACACTCGATCGATAAAGCTTCGGCGTGTAGAAGTCGTAGGCAAAGAGATCTTGCAGTGCCTTCGAGGGCAGACGAACGGGCTTTTTGACGTAATTGCTGATGTAAACCACCCAGCCAATGCTCAAACCAAAAATGCTCGACCAGGTCAGCATCAAAGCAACATCTTTGCTGATTTCAGCCCAGCTTGGCAGCAGATCAAAAGCTTGCAGCAGTACGGGCACATGCAGCGCGAACCCCGCGAAGATTGTCATCGGCAGCGTGACTGCCCACAGGTTTTCGGGCGATCGAACCGTCATTGGCTGTTCCTGGTTCGCAAAGATTAGCCCAAACGTCCGAGTCAGGCTAAAGGCAGCCAAGCCATTAATCAGCAGCACCAGCCCAACCAGCCAGGAACTCGTTTGCCACAAACCGTCCACCAGTTTCAGCATTGCCCAGAATCCACCCAGCGGCGGCAGCGCGATTAGCCCAGTTGCACCTGCAATAAATGACAGTCCCGTAACCGGACGCTTTTTCCAGAGTCCGCCCAGCTGAGTCAAATCCTGCGTAATGTTGTTGAGAACGATCGACCCGCAGCTTGCCACGATCGCCGCCATGCCCAGCGCATGAGTAAACACGATCAGCAGCGCGGCTTCGGATTGCTGTGCCCCGACCGCGATAAACACCACGCCCATGTAGGCAGTTACCAGATAAGAAAAAGCCCGCTTGATGTCAACTTGTGCCATCGAGATGAGCGTACCGCCGATCGCTGAAACCGCACCGATTGCGATCGCTGCATTGAGGACGATTGGGGACAGGGCAAAAACAGGCTCCAGTTTAATCATCACCCAGGCACCCGTTGCCACGACCACAGAGTTTCTCAAAATCGTGCTGGGGAACGGACCTTCCATCGCTTCATCCAGCCAGAGGTGCAGTGGAAACTGAGCACATTTGCCCATCGGGCCTGCCAGGAGTGCCAGGCCCACCAGCGCCGCCACGGTCGGATCAACGTTTGCTGTTTGTGCCCAAACTGCCAGCTCATCAAAATCCCAGGTTCCAGCCAGCGGAAAGATTGCCAGTACGCCCATCAGCAGAAACAAATCGCCGACTCGCTTGGTCAAAAACGCATCGCGTGCCCCAGTCACCACCAGCGACTGATTAAACCAGAAGCCAACGAGGAGGTAAGTTCCCAGCGTCAGGATCTCCAGAATGATGTAGCTGAAGAATAGGGAGTCACACAGCACCAGGGCGGACATGCCTGCTTCAAACAAAGCGAGCAACGAGTAGAACCGTGCCCAGCCCCAGTCCATTTCCAGATAGCCCACTCCATAGATTTGCGCCAGAAAGTTCAGCCCAGTAATCAGTACCGTTGCCCCGACTGTTAACGCAGAAATTTCGACGGGAATCGTTAAGTTTAAGCCGGCAACCTGAAGCCAGGGTAAGCTGAGTTGAATTGGCGGCTGCTCCAAAAGTACAGACAGTGCCAAAACACCGTGCAGGAACGCCACGAAGGTTGTGATTGCGTTGACGTAGCCCGCAGGTCGTGGTCCAGTCCGCCGAGTAATCGACGGAAACCAAACAATGGACAAAAGCATTCCCACCAGGGGATAGCAAGGAATAAACCAAGCGGTTTCAGCAAGAAGCTGGGTCATCAGTACCGTCCTGTAGGCACGCTAGGGTTAACTCATCCGTTCCAGCAATACCCAGAATTAATCTGGTTAATAGAAATAGCCTTATGAAAGCTGTTTGAGGTATCAGAAAAAATCTATCCTTAATACTAGCCTAAGGCTTTCCCCCGGAAAACCCATTCGTTGATAACGGTATCTAAAAAGTTCTATAAGCAAAGGCAAACGTTACTAGGCCAATGGGCTTAACTTTGCTTAACACGCCTCTCAGACAGGTCTTTTGCTCAGCCAATCAAATGTTCAGCCGATCAAACATTTATTTCGGCGTCCTGCTTTTGACCGAATATGAGACTCAGATTATCTTAATCCACTGTTCTTTTTTGCAGGACTGCTGAAAACTTCTCATAAAAAACTCTCCGGGTTTTCCAGAGAGCACAATTAACTCAAGGTCTGATAATTTCTTTGATGACTTCTACAGCAATATCAGGGCTGCTAGCGAGCAGGCTGCAGGTTTTCCAACCCAGCCGTTACTTTTGCTGAAGTAATTCGATCGCCCTGCTGAATCTGGTCGACGACTTCCATCCCGCTCGTTACAGAGCCAAATACCGCATAGCTGCCATCCAGAAAAGTCAGGTCATCCAGCGCAATGTAAAACTGAGACGAAGCCGAGTCAGGTAGAGCAGAACGTGCCATTGCCACTGCCCCACGAGTATGGCGCAAGACAGGTTTTGCTGTGACCCCAGCCGTTTCAAGCGTTTTGCTATAAACAGGCTGACCAGTCCCATCTGGCTTAATTTCTAGCGGAATCTGCCGCTCCTGGTTCGTTGCGGGGTCGGTGAATCCACCCGTTCCCAATCGATTGACAGGAAACGCAGGGTCTTTGCTTTGTGGGTCGCCGCCCTGCACCACAAAAGGCTGAGGCTCCCGCACCACCCGATGAAACGCCAAGCCGTCGTAAACTTGCCGATTGACGAGATCAACAAAGTTTCCGGCTGTAATCGGAGCATTTGCGCCATCGATTCGGATGACGATCGGAGAACCTTTCACCACCATTTCGACCGTTGCTTCCCCATTGAGGCGCGGTAAGTTGCTGAACTGTGGACTAACGGCTGCACCAGAGGGAGTCGAGGCAGGTGTAGTCGTTCCCGTAGGCGAGGGGCTGGCACTTGAAACAGACTCTTGAGTTTGATTCTGACCCGCACAGTTTGCCAGTAGCATTACCCCACCCAGCAAAAAGGCGGTTAACCAGCGACGAAATCGAATATCCATGAGTTTCACGATTCTTTGTAGTCCTAGGCCATTATCTGGCTTAGGAACAGAAATTGTATAACCTGTCATTTCGTTGAGGTGAGCTTCCTCGTCTGCGCTAGTCGACAGGATGCCTCTCACCAATTGGGCGGGCAAGCGAGCTACCCCCTAAAACTAGATAAGCTAGATTCTCACTCCAACAATTTACAAATTAATCAACGCGCGCAAGCTTTAAAGTCCCTCCAGAGGTACGGCGAGGAAGCGAGCCAGTTCTGCGCCCTGATTTTCCAATTCCTTCAAGGATAGGGGTTGGCCAACGCGGGTAAGCGGCAGATCGCCTTTGCCCTTAATACGCAGGTAGAGAGCACGTTTAGGGCTGATGCCTTCGCGAATTTCGACGCGAATCGCCTGAATGTCTTCGAGTGGGTAGGTCAGCTCGATGCGGCGATTCTTGCCTGGAAAGCCCGACCGAAACAGGGTTGCAGTTCCGGTTTGCCGATTAAATTCGTTATACCCGCCACCAACATCCCAATAAACAATCAGCCAGAGATAGGTTCCTAGCAGGAGTCCGGCAATGCCGTAAAAGCCCATTGCAATTCCCTGCGGAATAAAGACGAGCTGAGTGGGGTCAGAGAAAGGAAGAAGATTAACTTTTGTGTAGCTAGAAATGCTTGAAAACAGAAAACCTGCTCCGCCAATCGTCGAAACTGCCGCCCAGAAATAGTTGCTAAAGCGGCGTGCGCCCAAGACCGATTGACGAAGAATCAAGTTGTTCTCATTTTTGGATGCGGTTGTTGCAGCCATGAGCTTAGTTTGTCCAAAGGTAAAGAAGGGTATCAAAGGTAGGCTGATCCACCGTATCTCTGCGATCGAGGGATCAGAATCCCTGTAAAATCGAATCAGTAAACGCTTGAACGATCCATTTAGACCGGGGAGACTTTCTGAGACGATCACGTATCAGATTGTAAAATTTTTGATATCTCCCTATCATATAGAAACATTAAGTCCTATCTCAGAATGTATAAGCATTAATGCTTACGCACTGCGATAGAGATACGAGAGAGCGTTTGCTGTTCTCGGTATCAACGACTCATGTTCAAGGTTTCCTCGATCGCTCAGCATCCTGAACCAGGTAAGCTTGTTAAGCGATCGAATGGATCTGATCTCATATTAAGAGGATATGAAATGACCATAGCAATGGGGCGCGCACAAGCCCAGCGAGGATGGTTCGACACCGTCGACGACTGGCTGAAGCGCGACAGATTCGTTTTCATCGGCTGGTCAGGACTGCTGCTCTTTCCCTGTGCCTACCTGGCCTTGGGCGGCTGGCTGACTGGTACCACCTTTGTCACCTCCTGGTACACCCACGGCATCGCCTCGTCCTACCTGGAGGGCTGCAACTTCCTGACGGTTGCGGTGTCCACCCCGCCCAACTCCCTGGGTCACTCGTTGCTGTTCCTGTGGGGACCTGAAGCGCAGTGGGACTTCACCCGCTGGTGTCAGCTCGGCGGACTGTGGACTTTTGTTGCCCTGCACGGAGCGTTTGGTCTGATTGGCTTCATGCTGCGGCAGTTTGAGATTGCCCGGTTGGTGGGCATTCGTCCCTACAACGCTCTGGCTTTTTCGGGTCCGATCGCGGTGTTCGTCAGCGTGTTTTTGATGTACCCGTTGGGGCAGTCAGCGTGGTTTTTCGCGCCCAGCTTTGGGGTTGCCGCGATCTTCCGCTTTTTGCTGTTTTTCCAGGGGTTCCACAACTGGACGCTAAACCCATTCCACATGATGGGTGTAGCAGGGATTCTGGGTGGAGCATTGCTGTGTGCGATTCACGGCGCGACGGTCGAGAACACCTTGTTTGAGGATGGCGACGGCTCAAACACTTTCCGTGCCTTCAACCCGACCCAGAGTGAAGAAACGTACTCGATGGTGACCGCGAACCGCTTCTGGTCGCAGATCTTCGGGGTTGCCTTCAGCAACAAGCGGTGGCTGCACTTCTTCATGCTGTTTGTGCCTGTGACGGGCTTATGGATGAGTGCGGTCGGCGTGGTCGGGCTGGCGTTGAACCTGCGGGCGTATGATTTTGTGTCGCAGGAGATTCGGGCGGCAGAAGACCCGGAGTTTGAGACGTTCTACACGAAGAACATTCTGCTGAACGAGGGCATCCGGGCTTGGATGGCACCTCAGGATCAGCCGCACGAACAATTTGTATTCCCCGAAGAGGTACTGCCCCGTGGTAACGCTCTCTAACCCGATAATCATCTGGTAATCAAGGGAATAAGTGTTGAGTTAGCTCCTGCCTTCGGGTAGGAGCTTTTTGCTGAAATTTTCACACAATCGATTTCCCTGTGCTAATGTAGTTGATAGGTGGTAACACCGAGCTTAAAGCTCTAACTTCTCAACAACCGTTTAGGGAATAAGGAGGTGATGCCCATGCAAGATAGTAGTAAACGCCTGGGTCATCAGGTTAAGACAAGCTGGCTGCGCGCCGGAGCTGTTCTCTAAGAATCAGGTAACTTCCTGAAGCTTAGTTTCAAGAGCGCACACTGATTGGAGTTCCTTCCGGCAGTTCGCTTTTAACCTATGACCCGCTACACCGCTCTCACTTTCAGCAATGAGAAAGATCCGAAAGGAAATTTTGAACCTGCTATCTAGTGAGAGCGGATAGTTTTTTGGGAACTTTTTTTTGAGGGGCTTTGTCTATCCCTTAGCGGCACTGATGTTTGCAGATAACATGTTTGCAAATCGCAAGATGAATTGTCCGATCGATCGAACTGTCACACGAGAGATTCAATTCATTCATCAGGTCAGCTAACTTTAGTGGGTAAAGCAACATTAGGTCTGAGATTTTTGCAAACCTTAATCTGGTTGCAACGAGTCTCACGTTCATTAAGGTTGTGATGTGTGCCGCCTCTGTTTAAGAACTAGCTGTTTAAGAGCAGAGAGAATAGGCGAATAGCTGAATCGATTCAACCGTGATACGATATCAGTGTTTGGCTTACGAGAAGTAAGATTCTAAAGCCAATGTTTCGGTTGGGTAAGACGTTGTCCATTGGGCGAAGTAATGTTAAACGGGCGATGTCCGCAATTGCTGCTTGAACCCAGAATCCGCCGTGATTAATACGGAGGGGTACGTCAAAATGATAGGTGTGGAATCTAAAGTCACTTTAGGTTTAGGTGTGAGGACTCAAACAATGCTATCCAAAGTTCTAAAGCTGAACTATCTTGTTGCTACGCCTGCTTTTCTGGGCGCGGCCCTTCTAGTTTCGTCTTCTGCTTATGCGGCAGAATCCCAGGCTGGTGCTGATGCGCTGTTGAATACTGCTTCGGCTGCTAGCACGACACTACAAATTGATGCGACGGCTCCTATTGCTGCCGCTCCGACTGCTGAAGCTTCGGTTACTGAAACTCCGGTTGCTGAAGTTGCTCCGGTTGCTGAAACTCCGGTTGCTGAAGTTGCTCCTGCTGAACCTCTCCAGATTGCTCAAGCTGCTCCGGTTGCTGCTTCTGCTGAAACCAGTGTTGCATCGCTGGATGAGATCGTTCAGTACGGTAACGAAGTTTCTACAACTCAGGCTCAAGTTACGTCTATTTCTCAGCTCTCTGATGTTCAACCGACTGATTGGGCATTCCAGGCTCTCCAGTCTCTAGTCGAGCGTTACGGCTGTATTGCAGGTTATCCCGATGGAACCTACAGAGGTCAGCGTGCTCTGACCCGTTTTGAGTTTGCTGCTGGTTTAAACGCCTGTCTGGATCGCATCAGCGAGTTAATTGCCTCCAGTACGGCTGACCTCGCAACTAAGGAAGACCTGGCAACCCTGCGTCGCCTGCAGGACGAGTTCCAGGCTGAGCTGTCTACCCTTCGTGGTCGCGTGGATGCGCTGGAATCGCGTACTTCTGAGCTGGAAGCAAATCAGTTCTCGACCACGACAAAGCTGAACGGTGAAGTTATCTTTGCGGCTGCTGTGCCCATCGACTACGACGATGAAGAGTTCGATGATCAGGCAAATGCTGGTTATCGAGTTCGCTTGAACTTTGATACTAGTTTTACAGGCGAAGACTTGCTGCGGACTCGTCTGCAAGCTCGTGACTTCTCAAGCTACGATTCCCTTCAGGCTGGTCTAGGCGACTTAAACTGGTCGTTTGGTAGTGGTACAGAAGGTGAAGACAATGACATCGTGCTGAACCAGTTGTTCTATCAGTTTCCGCTGGGCGATCGCCTTACGGTGCTGTTGGGCGCTAACGCAACCAGTGACTCTGACTATGTAACCAGCACGATCAGCCCATTTGATAGCAGTGGTTCTGGTTCGTTGACCAACTTTGGTGCACCGCGCCAGTACGCTCTGGTCACAGGTGGTACAGGTCTTGGCTTGTTCTTTGAACTGAGTGAGAACTTGTCCTTGGATTTGAGCTACGCGGCTGACGAAGCTGAAGATTCTGAATCCGGTGCAGGTCTGTTCAACGGCGATGGCTCTTTCATGGGTCAGCTGACCTTCCTGAGCGATTTCGTTGACCTGGGTTTGATGTATGCCAACACCTACTTGGGTGAAGGTTTCGGCTTCCTCAATGCAGACCGTCCTGAAGTGGCAAACGTCTACGGAGCACAGGTTAACTTCAAGTTTGGTGACTTTGAACTGGGCGGCGGTGTTGCCTATGCGCCGATTCGCGCTATCAATCGCGGTGATTATGATGTGTGGAGCTACCAGGGCACTCTGGCAATTCGTGACTTGGGCGGTCGCGGCAACCTGCTGGGTATTCTGGCTGGTGCACCCCTTTATGCAGGAGGTTTCGGAGACGGTACTTTCGGAACTCTGTCGGATGTTCGCAATCAGGATACTCCGTTTGCTGTGGAAGGCTTCTATCGCTTCCGTCTCAACAGCAACATTGCGATCACGCCCGGTATCGTTTGGTTGACCAACCCGGGTAACGATGATGACAACAGCGATTCGATCGCAGGGGTTGTTAGAACCACGTTCACCTTCTAGATTGCGAGTGACGGGACTGAGACGGAGATAGCAAAATTTCTTTCCTGTCCCTACTCTAAATTGATCGGCTCAAGCTTCTTAACGAGGCTTGGGCTTTTTAATTTGGGAGCAATTTTGTAGAGGCTATTTCATTAACATCTTGTGCGTTCTTCCTAATAAGGCCTTTACGGAACTGCGGCGCAGCTTCAGAAGATGAGTGTTCTGCGATCGCTCTACATCAAACGATTGCTAAATTAATTGGGGCGTTTCCTCTAACTCTACAAACCCGACTGGAGAACCGGGATATACTGGAGAGGAACCCCTCTCAATGTTTGCCGTGGAACTCTCTTGTAAAAGTGAATATGCCCTGTTGGCACTTCTGGAGCTTACTGCACATTACAGCAGCGGTGAACCGCTTCAAATTCGACAGATTGCTGCTGAGCAGAATATCCCCGATCGCTATCTAGAGCAGCTTCTAGCGGTTTTAAGACGTGCAAATCTGGTTCGCAGTCAGCGAGGCGCACGAGGAGGATATCTGCTTGCGCGTGAGCCTTGGAAGATTACTTTACTTGAGGTTGTGAACTGTATCGAAGGAATTGATACTCATGATGCTGAGTTAACCCGTGAGCCTAAATCTGTTGAAGGAATGGTGATTCGAGAAGTTTGGCATGAAGCAGGTCAAGCAGCTTATGCTGTGCTGCAAAAGTACACTCTACAGGACATTGCCGAGAAACGAGACTCTAGGCGGCAGCTTGACTTTATGTACTATATCTAGTTAATGTCTGCTAACTTCTAGTTGTCCGGGTTTAAGGCGAGTTGATGATAAAGCAATCGATAACTCAAGCTGTGAATAGAGCATGCTAGCTTTAGCAGCTACTGGGCATGTTTCTGGTTTTTCGCTCCTACCGTTGCTATCCCACGAAATTTATGCGTATCGCTAAGAATATTACAGAGTTGATTGGTCGAACTCCGCTGGTTCAGTTAAACCGCATTCCGCAGGATGAGGGCTGTGTTGCACAAATTGTGGTGAAACTGGAGGGAATGAACCCTTCTGCCTCAGTCAAAGATCGCATTGGCATTAGCATGATCGAGGCGGCAGAGCGGGAGAATTTAATTAAGCCGGGGAAAACGGTTTTAGTGGAGCCGACCTCAGGCAATACTGGAATCGCGCTGGCAATGGCAGCCGCTGCAAAAGGGTATCGGTTGATCCTGACTATGCCGGAGACGATGAGCTCGGAGCGACGAGCAATGCTGCGGGCATATGGGGCAGAGCTGGAGCTAACTCCAGGAATTGAGGGTATGGCAGGCTGTATTCAGCGGGCACAGCAAATCGTTCATTCGATGCCAGATGCTTACATGCTGCAACAGTTTAGCAATCCGGCAAACCCAGAAATTCATCGCAATACGACTGCACTGGAGATTTGGGAAGACACGGACGGGCAAGTTGATTTTTTGGTTGCAGGGGTAGGAACT
>NZ_JACJOR010000043.1:0-4929 GCF_014695615.1 Leptolyngbya sp. FACHB-711 | reverse complement strand
TCGCTCTACGAGTTTCTGGCGCAGGTCACGGGAATAGGGTTTCATGTCAGGCAGCTTCTAGATGGCACTTCCATTACTCTATCTTGTACCTCGCCAGCCTGGAAAAGGCTGTAAAGGTTATTTGTGATTCCCCAAAACTCTCAAACAGCGGTCTGCCGTTCTGAAACGACCCAAGAGGTTGTTCGTCGATGAGATTGAGGGGAAAACAGTACATGCTCCGGCTAACACATGATGGCAGCGGGCGATCGAAAACCGCCGGTACTGAGTTTGGGTTACTTGGTTTGAAGTTACTTGCTGCCGCTGATTTGAGCCGTAAAGCAGACGATATTATATTGCTGGCAGGGGTAAGGTCTCCTTTGGCACGAGAGCTGTAAAGGATAATAATCTGCGGACTATATTTCTCGCATAAATCGGAAACCACCTGAACGAGAAGAGCTGCCATCGCCTCATCTCCTGTTTGCCATACTGTACGACTGGCAGAGACGATCGCCCCCATTACACCCCAAAAAGCCCCCTGCCGCGAATCGACAGAGGGTTAATCAATCAAACGATCGGGCTAATGACCGCAACCTACAGAGCTGCCAGCAGTTCTGCCGAAAGGCGCTTCAGTGCCAACCGCTCGTTTTCGATATCGACGTAGATCGTATCGCCGTCGTGGAATTCTCCGCGCAGAATGGCTTTAGCGATCGGCGTTTCCAGTTCGCGCTGGATGGCTCGCTTGAGGGGGCGTGCGCCAAATACCGGGTCGTAGCCCACTTCTGCCAGGAAGTCGAGGGCAGCTTCGGACAAGCGGAGCGACATCTTGCGATCGTCCAAACGCTGGGACAGACGATTGACCTGAAGCTGGACAATTTGCCGCAATTCAGAGCGTTGCAGGCTGTGGAAGATGATCAGCTCATCTACCCGGTTCAGGAACTCTGGGCGGAAATTCGATCGCAGAGCATCCATCACGCGCGATCGCATTTCTTCGTAGAGTTCATCGTTGCCTGCCAGGTCGAGAATGTACTGCGACCCAATGTTGCTGGTCATGATGATCACGGTGTTCTTGAAATCGACCGTGCGACCCTGCGAGTCCGTCACGCGACCGTCATCGAGGATTTGCAGCATGATGTTGAACACATCGGGATGTGCTTTCTCGATCTCATCAAACAAAATTACCGCATAGGGACGACGACGAATCGCCTCGGTCAGCTGACCGCCTTCCTCATATCCCACATATCCGGGAGGCGCACCGATCAAACGAGAAACGGCGTGCTTCTCCATGTACTCAGACATATCGATTCGCACCATTGCTTCTTCGGTGTCAAACAGGTATGCCGCCAGAGCCTTCGCCAATTCCGTCTTACCGACCCCGGTCGGACCCAGGAAGATAAAGCTGGCGATCGGTCGATTGGGGTCAGCCAACCCAGCACGAGAACGCTGAATTGCGTCTGCAACTGCCGTCACTGCCTCATGTTGACCCACAACGCGCCGATGCAGCTCGTCTTCCAGGTACAGGAGTTTCTGCATTTCAGACTCGACCAGCTTGCTCACCGGGATGCCCGTCCACTTGGAAATGATTTCCGCAATGTCGGACTCGGTCACTTCTTCGCGCAGCATTGATTTACCGCTGGTTTGCGTCTCGGTCAGCCGCTTTTCAGCTTCTTGCAGCTTGCGTTGCAGGTCGGTGAGTTTGCCGTATTTCAGTTCCGCTGCGCGGTTGAGGTCGTAGTCGCGCTCCGCCTGCTGCACTTCCAGGTTGACGCGATCGATCTCTTCTTTGAGCGTCTGGATCTCAGTGATCACTTCCTTCTCGGACTGCCACTGAGCATTCAGCGTAGTATGCTCTTCCTTCAGATCAGACAGCTCTTTGTCAAGGCGATCGAGCCGTTCGCGGGAACCCGCATCGCTTTCTTTTTGCAGCGACAGCTTTTCCATTTCAAGCTGAAGGATTTTGCGATCGACCTCATCCAGTTCCTCCGGCTTAGAGGTGATTTCCATTTTCAGCTTGGCAGCTGCTTCGTCTACCAAGTCAATGGCTTTGTCTGGCAGGAAGCGATCGGAGATATAGCGGTTCGACAGGGTAGCCGCAGCCACCAGCGAAGAGTCAGAAATCTTGACTCCGTGGTGAACCTCGTACCGTTCCTTGAGACCCCGCAAGATCGAGATCGTGTCTTCCACCGAAGGCTGATCCACATACACCTGCTGGAATCGCCGCTCCAGGGCTGCGTCCTTCTCGATGTACTTGCGGTATTCGTCCAGCGTGGTCGCACCAATACAGCGGAGTTCCCCTCTTGCCAGCATGGGTTTAAGCAGGTTTCCCGCATCCATCGCGCCCTGGGTTGCCCCTGCACCGACAACAGTGTGAATTTCATCGATAAATAGAATAATGCTGCCATTGGAATCCGTGACTTCCTTTAGCACTGCCTTGAGCCGCTCCTCAAACTCGCCGCGAAACTTGGCTCCGGCGATCAGTGCACCCATGTCCAGCGCGATCAGCTTGCGGTCTTTCAGCGATTCGGGCACGTCACCCGCCAGAATGCGCTGTGCCAGTCCTTCCGCGATCGCCGTCTTACCCACGCCCGGTTCGCCAATCAGCACAGGGTTATTCTTCGTGCGGCGCGAGAGAATTTGAATCGTGCGGCGAATTTCGTCATCGCGTCCAATCACCGGATCAAGCTTGCCCTGACGCGCCGCCTCGGTCAGATCCCTCCCATACTTCTCTAGAGCTTCGTACTTGCCCTCTGGGTTTTGATCCGTCACTTTCTGGTTTCCTCTTACCTGATCCACAGTATTCTTTAGTCTATTCTCGTTTAGCTTAAATTCCTGGAACAAGCTCTTGCCGAAGCGATCGTCTCTTGCATACGCCAGCAGCAGGTGTTCGACCGAAATATACTCGTCGCCATACTCTTTCCGCAGCGTTTCAGCCCGATCGAGCAGAGTATCGAGTGAGCGACCCAGATACACCGAACTGCCTGCACCCGACACTTTCGGCTGTTTTTGAATGTATTTTTCCGTGTACTCGCGGACGCGCTGCACGGTCACGCCGAGCTTGTTTAGAATACTCGTTGCCAGTCCTTCTGGCTGCTCCAGAATCGCCAGCATCAAATGCTCTGACTCAAGCTGCTGATGCTGTGCCTGCTTTGCAATATCGGGAGTCCGAACGATCGCCTCCCACGCTTTCTCAGTGAATTGATTTGGGTTGGTTGGCTGCATAGGCACTGAGGGGAATGAAGAATCGCAGGGTCATACTTTTAGCAGTGATGGGGATGCCTCTCACCTGCCACTCAATACCACTGACCCCAGTGACTTTATTTTAGGGAGAATTATGAAGACGAGGCGATCGGGCATCACACCTTTTGATGGCGTAATCTCGTCCCTTCGTGAAGGATTATGACTAGGCAGATAAAGGATTGGCGCGGGTAGCGTGTAATCGTTCTACAGAAGTTTCTGCGCTCTACACATCACGAGCAACGCTTGAGCGGATTCCACTGCTTTCTATTCAGTTCAATTCACGCTATTTAATTCACGGTGCGATTAACCTTCCTGCCTCAGCGAAGCAGATGATTTTGCCCTTGTTCTTCTCCTGGATGCGTCGATACTCCAGATCCCTGGACCATGAGCCGCAATATAGAGAAAAAGGAAACAGTAGAGCATGGCTAACTCACCTCCGTTAACGATCGGGAGAAAGCCTTTTGAAGCATGCAGCATAAAGTAAGCGACTGCCATTTCACCGCTGGCAATAAAGGCCGCATAGCTTGTCAGCAGTCCGATCGCAATCAATAAGCCGCAAACTAACTCCAGCAGTCCCCCAAATCCCAGGAATGAGGTGATGGAGAGGGGTGGTTTACCACCTGGAATACCCAATATCTTTTGAGTGCCATGCAGAGCAAAGGACAATCCTGCAACGATTCGCAAAATTGCGTAAATGTAGGGGGAGTAGCGGGCAAGAAATGGATTCATATTTCTCAGTATTTTTCAGTTCGTAGGTTGTTTGTTTACTCTAGAAGAGATTAGTACGCAGAGTGGACTTCGATCGCCTGAAAGACCTGCTGCAATTGATGCAGTAAACCTCGCAGGCTGCCGATGTCGGCTTGGGGTTAACTTGTTCAGCAGCAATCTGGTTAGTTATCAAAATTCATTCATTTCTACTTCTTCCTTAAGATGGGTTTTGCTAAACCAGTTTGTAATAGATTAGCTTATCTGAACTAGCGCGATCGCCTGCTCTCTCATCTCATGATTCTGTCATTCAGGCAGTTGGTGAAGCAAGTTCCCTATAGACGATCGCAGCTTTAACTCACCCAAGTTAGTAGAAGCCAAAGACAATCAACTCAGAATTGATTTAGCCGAATATATTAGCTAAATACAAAGCACAGATTTTTGTTCATTTTTTGTTCAGCAGTATGATGCAGCAGTACAAACCGCTCTTTCGGTTCATTCTTGCCCTGGCAGTGGTGGCGATCGGTGCTACGCATTTTACCAGCCCAGACTCCCACATTAGAATTGTGCCATCCGTCCTTCCTCATCCCTTGGCACTGGTCTATGGGAGTGGAGTGATTGAGATCCTTGCTGGAATTGGGTTGCTCATTCCTCGTGCCAGTCATGCAGCCGCTTGGGTTTTGGTTGTACTTTTCATTGCTATTTTTCCAGCGAACCTCAACCAGGCAATTCATAATATTCCAGTCTCAGCAATGCCGCATGATCCGCCGCTGATTTGGTTGCGTTTTCCTTTTCAGGTCTGCTTAGTCCTTTGGGCTTGGTGGCTGACTAGAGCCGATGAGGCTGTAGAAACAATGGGCGCGATCGAGCCAGACTCTGATACACCTAAAATCATCCCTGAGAGCAAGGTAAATTCCAATGAACGGTAGCAACTTGGGTGGTAAAGGAGAATTACAATGCAATTGAATTTAATGCTGCTCTGGATCACGCTTTCGTTTGTCGTTGTTGGAG
>NZ_JACJOR010000429.1:0-15917 GCF_014695615.1 Leptolyngbya sp. FACHB-711 | reverse complement strand
AAAATGGGTTTGGGAGTAGCGTCCTGCAGCTTTGAGATACTCATCCAGCTTGGGTGGACCGTAGATATCAATCCGGCTAGGATTCCCTGCCAGTCCACAGCTGGCTAGCAGACCCATTAGCCCGTAGATGTGATCGCCGTGCATGTGGGTAATAAAGATTTTGGTGATCTGACTTACGCGCAGATCGCTGCGAAGAATCTGATGTTGAGTGCCCTCGCCGCAGTCAAATAGCCAGACCTCCGATCGCTGAGGCAGCCTCAGGGCAACACTGGAAACGTTACGCGATCGAGTGGGCACACCCGAACTGGTTCCTAGAAATGTGATCTGCAAAGCTTAAACCTACCCAATGCCGCAGTGTTGGACTAGATCTATCGTGACATAAGACGAGGAGAGTGGGAGGGTGAGGAGATGAGAGTTCGCTTGTCCTGAGTCACCTTTAAAGATTCAGTGGATTAATTTTAAGAATTTTTTGTTGAAGCTGCTGTGGAACTTGAGGTGGCGGGGAATAGTCTGAAAGCAAGAGTTGAATGATGAAGTTGAGATGAAATTTTGAGTAGCTACAGGAGCGATCGCGGCAATTACGGAATTTTTGTAGCTAAACCTTAAAAAGTTGAAATAAGATGAACCAGGATTATTGTGATTTCGTTTCCAGCGGAGTCCGCATCGCTCGATCGGTATAAAAACTCAACGAAATTAAGCCAATACTAAGCCAATGATGAATGTTGAGGGGAGAGGAGCCTGACGAATGACAAAGACGCACCACGTAACAGCAGCCAACCATGAAATTCAAGTCAATCGAATCCAAGTTCCTCAGGTTCAAGGGCTGAAGTGGCTCTGGCATTACGGTAAAAAGTCGGGCTGGATGACCCTTTTGTTTTGGCTGGTGGCGATCGCGCCTGCATGGGCAGGACTGGAACTGCGAGTGGCGATCGAACAAAACGTGAGCCAGGTGAAGGTTGGCAGCTCTACCGATGCAGTGTTGCGAGACGGTTCAGGACAGGTCTTGGCGCAGATTCCGGGCATGAACGCGGTGATGGCGCAGTCAGAAGACGGACAAATTGCAGTTAACGAGGTCGAAACGAGCCAGCTTTGGGTAGAGCCAAAGCGTTCCGACGGCTATGTCTTTATTGGGGACAAGTGGTATCGCGGCAGAACGCTGGTGATGCCAACTGCAGGCGGATTAACGGCTGTGAACTACGTTGATCTAGAGCACTATCTCTACAGTGTTGTGGGTGCAGAAATGCCGACAAACTGGGATTTAGAGGCTCTGAAGGCTCAAGCGGTTGCTGCTCGCTCTTACGTGCTGTATCAGCGTCAGAACAGTGCCAATGCAGTCTTTGACGTGGGCGATACAACTCAGTGGCAGGTTTACGGGGGACTGGAGGAAGAAGCTGCCAGCACCAGAGCCGCCGTGGATGCTACGAAAGGACAGGTTTTGACTCATAACGGGCAGATTATTAACGCCGTCTTCCACTCCTGCGCGGGCGGACACACCGAAAACGTGGAAGATATCTGGACGAATCCGCTGCCTTATTTGAGAGGCGTCGTCAGCCCAGACCAGGATATGCAGGGATGCCAGTGGGAATCGCGCACTGTATCAGCGCAAGAACTCAGTGAGGCGATCGGCTACAGCGGCACGATTTATTCAGTCATGGTGAATCGTCATCCTCACGGGCGCGTCCTCTCGCTGCAAATTGACGGCAGTGCCGGATCTGTGACGATCGATGGGGATGAGATGCGAAACAAGCTAAAGCTAAAAAGCACCCTTTTCTCGATCGACCCAATGCGCGGACAAGTTGCCAGTGCGGGGAGTGTGCCTGCGGCTCCGCTCACGTTTCAGATTAGCGGCAGTGGCTTTGGGCACGGGGTCGGGATGAGTCAGTACGGTGCCTACAAGCTGGCTCAGCAGGGCTGGAACTATCAGCAGATTGTAAGCCATTACTACACTGGGGTCAGGCTGTCACGAATCGAGGTGCAGTAGGGGAGATCGGGTCATTCCAGGAGCGTGTTTGAGTAGTCGCCAATGTCCTGCGTTGCCCGCTAAATCCCCCAGTGCTGGAGGACTTTGAAACCTAGAGCAGGGTTAGGGTGGTCGTAAGCATTGGTGTTCAAACATTCCCTGTGAAGATTTCTATTCAGGTACACCGATCGCAGTGTCCGCATCCTTTCCTGTTTTCTTTTAGCCGATCTGCCTCTGTTGGAAAGCCAAACGCTCGAAGCAGAAATTGCCAGCGGCAGGCTTTGGTCGTGAGGTACTGGCGCATGGGTTCGGCTGAGTGTTCAGTGGCTTGCCTAGCTTGCTGCAACGAAAAGGGGATTGATTTGTGAGGCGATCGAATCACGTAATGAAAAGGGTCTTGCCATTCTAGCTGGCCAGTGCGGTGTAGCAGGGCAAGGGCAATCTCGCTCTGCTTAAACTGACGGCTGACCTCGATTAAATTGCCCTGAGCTGGGATCTGGCGGATCAGGGTTTGAGCTAATTGCTGCTGTTTGCGGAACTGCGCCTGGAAAAATTGCTGTCGTTGGCGATCGGTAGGGTCGAGCCATCCGGTCGGTTCGCTGATAAAGGTGAGTGCCTCTGAGGGTTTGCCGTCGCGTCCTGCCCTGCCGACTTCCTGAATGTACTCAGACAGCAACATCGGCGACTGAAAGTGGATAACCCAGCGGACGTTTGGCTTGTTAACCCCCATTCCAAAAGCAGAGGTGCAGACCACAAAGGGCATTCGATCGCTAATCCAATCCTGTTCGATCGAGCGACGTTCTGGAGCACTCAGCCCCGCATGGTATGCCGCGGTAAGGTAACCCTGTGTGGTGAGCCACCGAGCCAAGTCTTCTGCATCGTGTCGGCTTCGTGCATAAATCAGTCCGGTGCCTGCTTGCTTACCATTCCCTTGCAGGGGAACTCGTTGACGAATAAACCGCAGGATCTGCTGTCGTCTGTCGCGAGGAGACCAGGCGATTTTGACCGCTAGGGACAAATTCGATCGATAGGGACTTTGCAGAAATTTCTGTGGCTGAGTCAGCTGAAGTACCTGGGCGATCGTCTCTTGCACTTGTGGGTCGGCAGTGGCAGTAAAAGCGGCGATCGAAAGGCGAGTTCCGGGCGGTTTTTGGTGCAGCAGGGCAGGACGCACAGTTCCTAAACGGCGATAGGCAGGACGAAAGCCGTCTCCCCATTGAGAAAGGCAGTGCGCTTCGTCGAGGATGAGACTGTGAATGACGAGATGAGGTTGGGACAAACGCTCCCACACAGGGGGGCTGAGCAAAGTTTCTGGTGAAAGGTAGAGCAGGCGAAGTTTTTGCTGATCGATCGCCGAAAAAATCTGGCGGCGTTCATTGCTGGAAAGCTCGCTATGCAGCAGGGCAGCAGGCAACCGACGCTGACGCAATTCCTGCACCTGGTTCTCCATCAAAGCCACCAGCGGCGAAACAACCAGGGTCAGTCCGGGACGCATCAGGGCAGGCAACTGAAAGCAAATTGATTTCCCACCTCCGGTCGGTAGGACGATCAGGGCATCTTGTCCGGTTAGCAAACTCTGAATGATTTCTGCCTGAGACGATCGAAAATCGGAGTAGCCCCAAATTTGCTGAAGGGTCGATCGCGCCTGCTGCCAGTCGAACGAGGTGGAATGAGTCATGGGACGCAGCCTGATTCCGGGATATCAAATTCAGCGTTCCCGGTTTCAGTTCGTCAATTCACGGCGATTTTAATCTACAAAAACCTCGCCTAAGGCATTCACAAACACAGCTGTTTTGCCTGCGTGCTCACCACCATTGCACCTAACCATTCTCAGACGGTTTGCTTCTCCTTCGGGTTGAACTGTTTTTCTGTTTGAATTACCTTTCCGGTTGAACTGTCTTTTCGGTTGAATTACCTTTCTGGTTGAACTGCCTTTCCGGTTGAGCGGTGATATTGAAATCAAGCCGATCGCCTGGGGTGAGCACAGTTGGCTTTATGGGTTGCAGGGATTGCCTCTGAAGGGAATTGTGTCTGAAACAAGCGATTCCCCCCTCCCTGAAAAGAGGCTAGGGGGGATCAGAGGGGTTTTGACCTGTTTAGAACCAGTCGGCGTGGAAGGTTCCGGGCTTGTCGGTGCGCTCGAAGGTGTGTGCGCCGAAGTAGTCGCGCTGTGCCTGGGTCAGGTTTTGCGGCAGACGATCGCGGCGGTAGCTGTCGAAGTAGTCGAGCGATGCGCTAAATGCCGGAACGGGAACGCCCAGCTTGGCAGCCGTTGAGAGAACTTCTCGCCATGCATCCTGGCGATCGAGAATCGTTTGCTTGAACTCTGGTGCGAGCAGCAGGTTTGCCAACTGCGGATTTTCGTCGTAGGCGTGTTTGATTTTGTTCAAAAAGCCTGCCCGAATAATGCAGCCGCCTTTCCAGATGCGCGCCGTTTCGCCCAGGTTCAGGTTGTAGTTAAAGTCCTGGGAAGCCTTGCCCAGCAGTGCCATCCCCTGCGCGTAGGAGCAGATCTTGGAGCAGTAAAGGGCATCGCGGATTTTGTTGACGAATTCTTTTACATTGCCGTCGTATTTGCCCGTGGGACCATCCAGCACCTTCGAGGCAGCGATCCGCTCTTGCTTGATCGAGGACATAATCCGGGCATTCACTGCTGCCGTAATCGTGGGAATGCTCACGCCCAGTTCTAGCGCGCTGGAAACCGTCCAGCGACCTGTGCCCTTTTGTCCGGCAGCGTCCATAATTACTTCGACCAGGGGCAGCCCGGTATCGGGATCAAGCTTCTTAAAGATGTCTGCCGTGATCTCGATCAGGAAGGAATTGAGTTCGTCGGTGGTGTTCCACTCGGCAAAGACTTCGTGAAGCTGAAGATGATCGAGTCCAAGGGTATTTCTCAGCAGGTCGTAGGCTTCGGCAATCAGCTGCATATCGCCGTACTCGATGCCGTTGTGTACCATTTTGACGTAGTGACCCGATCCACCTGAACCGATGTAGGTGACGCAGGGACCATCATCCACCTGTGCAGCAATTTTGGTGACGATCGGTTCAATTTCGCGATAGGCAGATTCTGTACCGCCAGGCATCAGACTCGGACCATTCAGCGCACCTTCTTCGCCACCACTCACGCCCATACCAATAAAGCTTAGCCCGGTTGATTCCATTTCCTGGACGCGCCGCTCGGTGTCGGTGTAGAGCGAATTACCGCCGTCGATAATCATGTCGCCTTCTTCCAGCAGCGGCTTGAGCTGATTCATCACCGCATCCACCGGGCTTCCAGCTTTCACCATAATCAAAATACGGCGTGGACGCTCCAGCGATTGAACAAAATCTTCGAGCGTATGGGCAGCATAAAAATTCTTGCCCTGTGCCCGCGTTTGCATAAACTTGTCCGTCACGGAGGTCGTGCGGTTGTAAACAGAGACGGGGAAGCCGTTTCGCTCAACGTTGAGCGCGAGGTTTTCTCCCATCACGGCGAGACCAATCAAACCAAAACTTTGTGCCATAGGACTTGCGTTATTCTTTGCTTACTCTGGGTTTGCTGACTCTGGAACTGGCTTGTAAGACCTCACAATGAGGTCAGGGCAGTTAAGACAAAAGAGATTGCTAGCGAAGATTCGATCGCAACCAACCAGAAAGATCTCAGTGAGCCGATCGCTTCAAGGAACCACTGGAAAAACTGAGAACCGAACTGAAAATTAGTGAAACGGATCAGGCAAATTGCTTTATCCCCTTCAGGGTAGACAATGGTTCAAGCCAAGCTGGGTTGCCGAAAGGTTTTCTTTATACGAGCGGTTAAAAATCGTTTTTCCACTTTTATTAGCGATCGTCCCCATCAATGCTTGCCTCTATCTCTGGTTGCAGACCGTGCCTGATAATAGTGAGGAGACGTAACTAGGTAGGCTTTCCATGACAACGAACGTAACGCCCGAACCGCAATCCTCCTCTGAGTCCACCACTGGAGCAGACGCGATCGATCGGGCAATTGCAGCCGGAATCGATTTTGACGGCTCACCGATCCCGCCGGCAAAGCTTGATCTTTACAACCAGGTGATGGGGCTCGAAGCCGGACGGCAGCGCAGCGGCGTGTCAAATACCATGCGATCGCGAATTGTGCGAATTGGCGCGAAGCACATTCCCCAGGACGAGCTAAATCAAAAGCTAGAAGCCGCCGGGTTTGCCCCGCTCAAAGACAAAGAGATTGCGTTTTACTACGGAAGCAAGTGAGCTTTACCGGCTCCCAGTATGCTGAGGGGAAGTCATTAAGCGTCAGATACAAACCGTGAGGGACATTGGATTCTTTGTATCAGGTTCTTCACGGTCAGGTCGATCGTTTGAGGTTAACCTTCTGAGCGAAATGGCTGCCTCTTTTCCTTACATTCCAGTTGAACCGACGTTCGATGATGGAGCTTCTCTTTGAATTCTCACGATCGCACTGTATTGCGATTTGCGCCTTTCTCATTCCGGCGAATCTATTCTCGACGCTGCAAGCCATGATCTTTACAGGGATCGGTCGCCCGATCGCTCAAGTGGGGATCATGTCTGGTGCGGCCTTGGGCTATGCCACGCTGATGATGATCCACGTTATTAGCTGGTGGGCAATCGGGGTGGTGATGCTGCCCACTTACATCCTGCCTGCACTGGCGGGGGTTTGCCTGGCAATTAACCTGGTCTGCCTGATGATTAGCGCAACGCACTTCCGCCCAGAAATTCCCTGGATTGATCGGCGAGAGTCGTTTGCAGTGGCGTGGTTTTTGCGTCGAGTGGGGATGATTTAGCTTGCGTAGGATGGGTTAACGCAGCATAATGCATCAGCTTCGGGAATACAAAATTCTCAGGAAGCGTCCTGACAGTGAAACTGGAACTCTTCTTCCAAGCTGGGCGTTTCGATTTCGCTTTGTGCCATTGCCTGAAGTTCGTTCATCTGCTGTTGCAGCTTTTCAATTCGTTCCTGTAAGCGTGTCTTGATCTCGGCAGAGCCGGAGGTTACGCAGTCGCGGCAGGCTTCCCCCTGCATCACGTCGCGATCGTCGTATAGCACTGCCAGCATAAGCCGATTGCGGCGGGTACGAACTGGATAGGCTCTGTGACCGCAAATCGCACAGAAGACAGGGGCATTGCCGATGTAAACGCTCTGTTCCCAGACAATTTTCACGGGTTGACCTCTTAAAGCACTTTTAAAGCAAAGGTGTGCGATACGCAGGAGTTTTTACAAGGGAATTTGGGGAATTAAGGAAGTAAGGCTCGATCGCCGCAGAAGATTTAACTTTGGACTATAGCCTAAGCGATTTTTCGTGATCCTGTGCCCGAAGTTCAGACTGTTTTAAGTCGAATTGCAGAGGAGGTTCTGTTGATTTTGCGACGAGAGCAGTACAGGAAGAACAATCAATCGGGCGGAGCGGGTATCCATTTTGCGGGGATCAAAGCCGATCGCCAGAACAGACCAGAGCCTCATCAGAGTCTAATCAGAGTTTAATCCAAGCTCAATCAACGCCCAATCGATGTCGTAATTCAAGATACAAGCTTCTGCATGACACTTAAGATAAAAGTGTAAGGGCTGTGAAGATTAAACTCAGATTCAATGGGGCAGCCGTTTTGCAGGAAAGCAAATTCATGGATAACCTCGCGATCGATCGCCTCTTGAATAACCTGAAAAATCCCGATGAGCTAACCCGGCAGGAGGCATCCGAGGAGCTTTGGCGGATTTGGTTTCATCAAAAAGGGGCTTATGGACTGGAAATCCTGAGTCAAAGTCAGGCATTGATCGAAGCAGATCAGCGAGAGGCAGCCGAGGCACTGCTGACTGATCTTGTGCAGGATCAGCCCGACTTTGCCGAAGCCTGGAATCGGCGTGCGGTGCTGTATTACCTGCAAAAGCAATATCGTCGATCGCTTACTGACTGTCAGCGAGTAGTCGAACTAAATCCGGTGCATTTTGGCGCACTGCACGGAATGGGTCTATGCCATGCTGCGCTAGGCGAATATGCTGCGGCGATTCAGGCATTTCGTCGCGCCCTTGAGATTCAGCCCTACGCGCTGATGAATCAGCGATTAATTTTAGAATGCACGGCACGGTTGTCTTAGGACGTGGTTTAAAGCGTGTTGCGATTGATTACGCTATAAAGATCGGGTGCATCAGGTACTGGGGGACGTGCCCAACGCGGTAATCCAGGATGCCTACACGATCGAGCTGGCTGAACAGTGTCAAATGCATCAAACTAAATTTCCCACCTGTAGGGAGCTTTGAGCAGTTTTTCCAGCATTCGGGGTGAGGGGGCAGTTCATCAAACACTTTGGCTTGCTGCGATCGCTTGTGGGTATCCAGCAGACCCTACCAGGGGGGAACCGACGATCGTAGTTCTTGTTTCAAAGTCCCCGATTTATGGAGACTTTAGGAAGCAATGCAAGGTCTCAACTCTTGCTCAAACTCCCTTCAGCCCCTTCTCCTTCTAGAGACAGAGATTCTTTTGAGGTGGGAAAACCGCACTCGGCTTTTCAAGACAGTGCCATAAAATTAAACGTGATGCTGAATTGCTGGATTGAAAAGCGTTTCAGCCTTCTGAGATAGCTGTCGATCGGTGCGTCACTCTCCCGGTGAATCACGTACTCATTGATGGCTCGATCGCGATGAAATTTTGGGATGGATAGCACATGATCACCCGCAGACTCGCACAATTCATAGTTGGGAAACTGACCCGCATTCTGGCAATCACGCTGGGTATTGTTTTTGCATTTGCCTCTCCCAGTTGGGCAAGCCCCTTATCGTCTTACCAGATGCCGCAGACAATTGCCCAGGCTCCCGCGATGCAGCGCACCCGCAGCTTTGTCGCAACAGCGGTCGAGCGCGTGGGTCTGGCAGTGGTGCGAATCGATACCGAGCGAACGATTAGTCGTGGTCCTGATCCATACATGAACGACCCCTTTTTCCGGCGATTCTTTGGTGACGGCATCTTTCCGCCTGGGGGTGAGGAGCGGCTTCAGGGACAGGGTTCGGGCTTTATTGTGGATAGCAACGGCACGATTTTGACCAATGCCCATGTTGTAAGCGATGCCGATCGTGTAACGGTGATTCTCAAAGACGGTCGCCGCCTGGATGGGGAAGTGCTGGGCGTGGATGAAGTCACCGATCTGGCAGTCGTCAAAATTCCGGTGCAGAGCAGCCTGCCAACGGCTGCATTGGGCGACTCTGACGATGTGCAGGTGGGAGACTGGGCGATCGCGATGGGCAACCCGCTGGGCCTGGATAATACGGTGACCTTGGGAATCGTGAGTACCCTGAATCGATCGAGTGCGCTGGTGGGCATTCCCGATAAGCGATTGGACTTTATTCAGACTGACGCTGCTATCAATCCGGGCAACTCTGGCGGACCTTTGCTCAACGCCGACGGCGAAGTGATCGGCATCAACACGGCGATTCGGGCAAACGCGACGGGCATTGGCTTTGCGATCCCGATCAACACGGCGAAGCAAATTATGCCGATTCTGGCACGCGGCGAAGATGTGCCCCATCCTTATCTGGGCGTACAAATTGCTGATCTCACTCCTGATCTGGCACGGCAAAACAACCGCGATCCCAATGCCACAGTAATGCTGCCCGAAGTGAATGGAGCGATCGTCTTAGGCGTCGTCCCTGATTCTCCCGCAGCCCAGGCAGGCATCCGACGCGGCGATGTAATTACTCAGATTGAAGGGCAGGCGATCACCTCTGCCGATCAGCTTCAGGGATTAGTCGATCACAGCCAGGTCGGTCAGCCCTTGCAGGTAAATGTGCAGCGCGGGGAACGATCGCAGTCGCTCACAATTCGCACGGCTCCGCTGCGAGAAAGACGGCAACGATAGACTGCTTGAAAGACGAAAAACACCGAGCGAGGGGTAGAGCAATCTACCTCTTTTTTTACTTTTGCCTTGTTGCAAGCAACCTGTATCTAAAATCTCCCTTGAACTTCTGTGAGGAGTTGGTCAACCCCTTGCTTCCAAAGTTGCTTATCGACCGTAACGAGCAAAGTATGACCTGTGTTTGGAAAAATAACGAGCTGCTTTGAGCCATTCAGATTCTGAAAAATCTGATCAACCTCTTCTAAGGTCGTCCATTTATCGAGTTTGCCGTGCAGTAGCACAGCAGGGCATTTGACCTGAGTGGCATAAGTAACTGGATCATGCGTAAAACCATTAAATCGATGTTGAATGCTCCCCCAGAAAACAAGCATTTCGGCGATCGGAAAGGTTGGCAGCCTGACTGCTCTTAATCGACTTCTAACCGCATCTAAAAGTCGTGCAAAAGGAAGCTCAAGAATGACTGCATCAGGGTTCACTTGCTCGCGGGCAACTGCTCTCAGAATTGCGGCACTTCCCATTGACACCCCGTACAGCACAAATGGACGCTTGAAGTTTGAGCGTTGAGCGTAACTCAGGGTTAGGGCAACATCTTTGGCTTCTCGTACACCGATCGTTGTTGTGTTGCCACTGGAACTGCCAACCCCTCTAAAATCAACCAGCAAGGCATCATATCCTAGCTCGTGAAATACCTCGGCTGGAGCTAAAAGCTGTTTAGCCTTGCTCCCTCCATTTCCAGGAAAAAGTAGAACCGTCCCGCGAGACATAGATCCTTGAGCAGGAATAAACCAGGTCTCCAGCCACTCGGTTGGATTGATGGAAATACGCTGCTTGACAAATTCAAGTCCAACATCGAGCGGGAGTTTAGAACTGGTCGGTCTAGGACGTCCCAAACCCCACTGTCCAGGAGGATTATAGTGAGTCAGAGCATAAGCCCCTGCATAGGACAAAACATTGAGCGCGAAGAAAACAACCAGTAAGACCTGCAAGAGACGCTTTCTGCTTTTGCGATAATTTCTGGCTGCATTCATCATAGACCTTATCCTGAATCTGCTCACTCAGCATCAGCTTAAACCCGCCTGCCTGATCGCCACCCGCGTGATAACACTGTAAGCATTGATATCAGACGAAACCGAATGCTCCCTGTCCACGGGCAACAACCCGATCGCAACGTCATTCTTTAGCCCGATCGAACCCGCTAAAATGGGAAAGATCTCCCGGATGAGCAGCTTTTCAGGCTATGACCGTGCAAACGCCCACTGATTTTCAAGACTATTTTGATGTCGTCGTTGTCGGAGCCGGGCACGCAGGCTGTGAGGCAGCTCTGGCAACGGCTCGAATGGGCTGTCGGACGCTGCTGCTGACGCTGAATCTGGATAAAATCGCCTGGCAGCCCTGCAATCCAGCGGTCGGAGGTCCGGCAAAATCGCAGTTGACCCATGAAGTTGATGCCTTGGGCGGCGAGATCGGCAAAATCGCGGATCGCACTTATCTGCAAAAGCGGGTGCTGAATATCTCGCGGGGTCCGGCGGTCTGGGCGTTGCGGGCGCAAACTGACAAGCGGGAATACGCAGCCGTAATGAAGCGCATCATTGAAAATCAGGAAAACCTGATGGTGCGCGAAAGCATGGTTACGGATCTGGTGTTGGGCAAAAATGACGAAATTATTGGCGTTCAAACCTACTTTGGCGTTGCCTTTGGCTGCAAAGCCGTCATCCTAACCACGGGCACATTTCTAGGCGGCACGATCTGGGTCGGCAACAAGTCGATGGCGGCAGGACGCGCCGGGGAGTTTGCGGCAGTGGGCTTAACCGAAACCCTGAACCGCATGGGCTTTGAAACCGGCCGGCTAAAAACCGGGACTCCAGCACGAGTAGACCGGCGATCGGTTCACTACGACGCACTCGAACCCCAGCCCGGAGACTCCAACGTGCGCTGGTTTAGCTTTGATCCTGAAGTCTGGGTCGAACGCGAGCAATTGCCCTGCTACCTGACCCGCACCACCCCGGAAACCCATCGCATCATTCGAGAAAATTTGCATCTGTCTCCGGTGTACGGTGGCTGGGTGGATGCGAAAGGTCCGCGCTATTGTCCCAGCATTGAAGATAAAATCGTCCGCTTTGCCGACAAAGAATCACACCAGATTTTCATTGAACCTGAAGGACGCGACATTCCTGAACTTTATATTCAGGGCTTTTCAACCGGACTGCCGGAAAACTTGCAGCTTCAAATGCTGCGATCGCTCCCCGGCCTGGAAAACTGCGTCATGCTGCGTCCGGCGTATGCGGTGGAATACGACTACATCCCCACAACTCAGTGCTACCCAACGCTGATGACTAAAAACGTTGAGGGGCTCTTTTGTGCAGGGCAAATTAACGGCACAACCGGATACGAAGAAGCCGCCGCCCAGGGCTTGGTGGCAGGAATCAACGCCGCTCGCTTTGCCCGCCATCAGGACATGATCGTGTTTCCGCGTGAGCAGAGCTACATTGGCACATTAATTGATGACCTTTGTACTAAAGACCTACGCGAACCCTACCGGATGCTGACTTCGCGATCGGAATATCGCCTGATTCTGCGATCGGACAACGCCGACCAACGCCTGACCCCCCTCGGACGCGAGATTGGATTAATCGACGATCGCCGCTGGGAACTTTTCACCCGTAAACAAGCAAACATTGCCGCTGAAAAAGAACGGCTGCACGAAACCCGCGTCAAAGAACACGAGCCGATCGGCAAGCAAATTGCGGCAGAAACTCAGCAGGCAATCAAAGGATCGATTACGCTGGCAGATTTGCTGCGTCGTCCTGGAATTCACTATGCGGATTTCGATCGCTATCAGCTCAGCAACCCTAGCCTGGCCCTGGCAGAGCAAGAAGGCGCAGAAATCGACATCAAATACTCCGGCTACATTCAGCGGCAGCAAACCCAGATCGAGCAAATCGCCCGCCAGGAGCATCGCCCGCTCCCCCCCGATCTGGACTACCACGCCATCTCGACGCTTTCAAAAGAATCCCGTGAAAAGCTGGCAAAGGTAAAACCCCTCACTGTTGGACAGGCGGCCCGCATTGGTGGCGTGAATCCGGCAGACGTGAATGCGCTGCTGGTGTATCTGGAAGTGCGTATGCTTCGCAGTTCCCTGAAGGGGTGATCGCGCACCAGATCGATAGACGAAGTCATTCGGTAGAGCCTTGTGACCCGAACTGCCCCACTTGTCCCTCATTGTCAGGTTCACGCCGATCGTCTCCACGACACTCAAGCTCTGAAGCAAACTCCGAAGCCGGCCGATTTGCTGATTTTTATAAACCATTTTCAGAAATCGGGGCAATCCTGATACAGTTGGGAGAAAAATACTAGTTTTCAACTGCCCGCACCTTTGAACTGACTACAAATAGCGATCGTTTCCTAGTTTCAATAGGTTACAACGCTGCATTTACAGGTTATAAAAGAGGGCAGTCTCGATCGAGAAGGATTTTATGTTTGGGCGAATTATCCCAGAAGTTCTTCTCCGCATCGCTCTTGATCACTGTCACTCATCCTGTCGTCCTATGTCCCAGCCTCCTTTTCAGCCTTCCTCACCCACCGACGATCAGCCTGCTCAGGCACAAGCCGAAGCAAGCATGGCGCAGACAGCCCTGCTAGAGCCGTTAGAATCTGCGGCAAGCAGTCCGTTTAACCAGAGTGCCGATCGCCTGATGGATGACCTGTTTGGTGGACTGGAGCAAGCTCTGGCACGGGAAACGTTGTTATCCGTTGAGCCTGAGCCTGCCGAAAAGCCCGCTCCGCCTGCGGAACTTCCTGTGGGGTCGATCGCCGCTCCTGGAGGAATCGCTGCCCTGATGCCTCGCCTCACGCCGCGTCAGCTTGTTCCAGGTGAGGTGGAGCCTGACCCGGATGTGGTGCTGGCAGTCAGTCAGTCAGCCCATCCTGCGGCAAAAAGACGATCGTTTGATATGCTGCTGCTTTCGACGCTCTGCGCTTCTTTGCTAACCACAGGAATTCTCTGGCTATGGCTTCGCAATACAGAGCAGCTTCCGCGCTGGGGAAATGGGCCCGCGCAAACTTCCGCACCTGTGGCAAAAGCTCCCCCGCCAACCGCAGAACAAATTCAGGCAGCACAGCAGCAGCAGTTTTTAGACTATGTAAATCGCTCGCTCGATCGCATTGGGCAAGCAGCCAAAGCAAACCGACTGGCTCAGCAAAACCAGCCCGAAAAGCCCGCTGCCTCGCCGACTCCTTCCCAAACCGTTCTAGAGCGGGTCTACGTTCCGGTTTATCCGCCGCCTCAGGTGATCACCGCACAGCCTAACGTCGTCATTCAGCAGCCCAGTGCCTCCGCAACTGCCCCAAATACTGCCCCAAATACTGCCCCGACCACTCCTGCACCTGCGGCAAACGTGCCCAATATTGCGGCAGCTTCCAGCTACAAACTGATTGGTGTTCTGGAGCTGGGCGATCGATCGGCAGCCTTGTTTGAAGTTAACGGCAGTCCACGCCGGGCACAGGTGGGTGAACCGATCGGCGATAGCGGCTGGATACTGGTTTCGGTTTCAAATCAAGAAGCGATCGTGCGGCGCAACGGAGAAGTGCGATCGATCTACGTGGGGCAGGAGTTTTAGGGAAATGATTTTGACTTTTCAAATTCAAATCCTTGCTGAGGCAGTTACCGATAGCGATGGAGAATCATTCTGCTAATGTGATAGTCTGCTTGGGACGATCGCGATCGGTCAGGAGAGATGAAACCATTTCCCGCTCAGGCCAAGGTGAGGCAGATTCGCTATGGACAATGGGCTGAATGGCTAATGCTATTTGGCAGTACGCTGTTTATCTATCTGGCGAACGGAGCAATCATCAGCTCGAATGACAGTGTGCCGAGTAGCCTGCTTGCCTTTAACTGGCTGGAGAATCATACGCTGCATTTCGATGCTTTTCGCGGCGGACATTACTATATGCCCAATGATATTTTTGGGCAGAACGGTATTCCCTATTTCTTTACCGAATCGCCGACCGGACATCTCACTTCTGCTTATCCGATCGGTACTGCATTACTCAGTTTTCCGCTCTATGCGCTGTTTTTTCTCTACCTCAAGCTGAGCGCAATTCTTCAGCATCAACCGCTGGGTTTAGACATTACGAATCCGGCATTTGAGCCGCAGCGACAGTTTTATGAAAAGCTTGCCGGAGCCATCTTAGCTGCTCTGACCAACGTTATTTTTTATCTACTGGCAAGGCTGAAATTCGATCGATCGATCAGTTTATTAATCACCTTTATCTACGGCTTTGCCACACTAAATTGGGCGGTGAGTTCTCAGGGACTTTGGGCCCATACACTTTCAAACTTGGCTCTGGTTTGCATTCTGCTGTGCCTCTGGAAAGCTAATCGACTAGAGGGCGAAAGTCTCTCGCATCGGCGCAAAACCATGTTGGTCACTGCCGGCTTTTTTAGCGGTTTATTGCCTGCAATTCGTCCAACAGGTTTACTGTTTCTTGCTGCAATATTGGTCTACGTTGTCGTTACCTATCGCAGGGAAACGCTGTTTTTTCTGATTGGCGGACTGTCTTTTTTGTTCAATAGTGCCTGGAATATTTATTATTTCGGATTCAGTCTGCGGGTTTTGATTGTCGGTGGCTACAGCAGCCTATTTCAGCATTCAAGCACCTATGATTGGACGCTGAACTATTTTAATACGGCGTTTTGGGGATATCTCATCAGTCCGAGTCGTGGCTTGCTGATCTTTTCCCCGGTGCTGCTATTTTCAATTCCGGGATGGTATCAGGTTTACAAAAGACGATCGCAAACTGATGAACGGCTGCTGATTCTGCTTGGGATTGCCTGTTTGGTGCTGTTTATTCAGTACTGTTTCTATGTGCCCTGGTGGGGAGCGATTACCTACGGATCAAGGTTTCTCGTCGATTTTTTGCCCGTCCTGTGTTATCCGATCGCCTACGTTCTAGCGCATTTATTAAATCAGCTTGAGCAGAGCCGAAAACGAGTTTCTGTTCTTCTGGTTTCAGTATTTTTATTACTAACAGTTTACTCAACCTTTGTGCAGGTTGTGGGCGCATTTAGCGATCGGCATATTTGGGACACTTCCCCTTATTTCAGCGTCGATCGCTTGTGGAACTG
>NZ_JACJOR010000428.1:0-6240 GCF_014695615.1 Leptolyngbya sp. FACHB-711 | reverse complement strand
CGGCCATGGCAGTTCCTAAGAAGAAAACCTCGAAATCCAAGCGCGATAAGCGCAAAGCCACCTGGAAGCGGAAAGCTTCTGTCGCAGCGCAAAAAGCATTGTCCCTAGGCAAGTCTGTGCTGACAGGTCGTTCCACGAGCTTCGTCTATCCGCAGAACGAGGAAGAGGAAGAAGAGTAGGGTTAGGTTGACAGTGGAGGGACGGCTAGAACTGGTGCAGTTAAAGCTGGTGCAGTTAAAGCTGGTGTATCTAGCGCAATGCAGCCATTGCGTTCAGCCATCCGCGTTTCTGTTTTTGATTTAAGATTAACTTCTAGTCAAAAGATTTCGGTCATGGGTGATCGATCGCATCGGCAACCGCAAGTTCAGTCTTTCCCTCACTCACCTCTACTGGGCTTATGCTAGGCAAATTCTTCCAAAAACCAAGCTCTGAGCTAAAAGACCGTGTTCCGCCCGGACAGCATCTTGCAAGCGGCTTTCCCGTACTCACCTACGGACAAACGCCAACGGTTGATATTGATACGTGGGAATTTAAAGTCTGGGGCTTAGCCACTCCCAAAACCTTCACCTGGGAGGACTTCATGGCAATGCCGCAAACGGAGTTCACCGCTGATTTTCACTGCGTCACCACTTGGTCGAAGCTAGACGTGAAGTGGCGTGGGGTCAAAGTCACCGATTTTATGCAGCAGATCGAAGTCAATCCGAAGGCAGTTCACCTGATGGAACACTGCTACGGCGGCTACACGACCAATATTTCAATGGAAGACTTCCTGCGCGAAGAAAACTTCTTTGCCCATACCCTGTTTGACGAGCCGCTGCCGTCCGATCATGGTGGACCGATGCGCCTGGTTGTGCCTCATTTGTACGCCTGGAAAAGTGCCAAATGGATCAACGGGCTGGAATTCCTCGATCGCACCGATCTGGGTTTTTGGGAGCGCAACGGATACCACCATCGCGGCGAACCCTGGGCAGAAGAACGATATAGTTCGCGATAGTTCGCGCCTGTTTTAAAAGGCAACCCTGAATGATTGAAACAAAATAGGTCTTGTGTCTGCGGGCATGAGGCTTATTTTTTGTGCTTATTTTTGAGGAATCGATCGCTGTACACTGGAATTGCATTCAGCAGGAGCAAGCGTCATGGCGGTTTGGTTCGGATACAGCGTCCTGGTTCTCTTCGTTGCCTACCTTTGTGGATCGATTCCGACGGGCTATTGGACGGGAAAGCTGCTGAAGGGCATCGACATCCGCGAACATGGCTCTAAGTCTACAGGCGCAACGAATGTGCTGCGAACGATCGGCAAACTTCCGGCTCTGGCAGTGTTGCTAATCGATATCGGCAAGGGTGTGGCGGCGATCGCTTTCACGCGCTGGTTTTTCTCGCTGCCTATAATTACTGCTGCTGCGCCTGCGGGCATTGATCCACAAACCTGGTTAGACGGGATGGTTCCTTTGGCGGCTCTGGCAGCACTGCTGGGACACAGCCGCTCAGTCTGGATTCAGTTTACGGGTGGCAAATCCGTAGCAACCGGACTGGGGGTACTTCTGGCGATGTCGTGGCAGGTTGGGCTGGGGGCACTGGCAGCATTTAGCATCGTGCTGGCACTGGCGCGCATTGTGTCACTGGGATCGATTATTGCGGCGATCGTAGGCATGGCACTGATGATCGGTCTGGGCTATCCGCTGCCCTATCAGCTCATGGCGATCGTTGGTGGGCTCTTTGTAATCTGGCGGCATCAAGCAAACATCCGGCGACTTTTGGCAGGAACGGAACCGCGCATCGGGCAAAAGCAAATCGAAAATTAGCTCATCGAAAATTAGCTCATCGAAAATTAGCTTGCTGGAGACGATCGCAGATTAGGGGCTTCCTGAAGGCGATAGTCATCGGCTCTTCTAAACCACAGCACGAATTTACTCCCAATCCTCTACCAGGGCAAGACCTCTAAACGCTTAAAGTCACCGGCACGATCGCACTCCCAGTAGAATAGGAAAGAACTGTGACTGTTCTCCTTTTTACGATTTGTGACCTCCCCCGAAGCTCTCCACCATCTTTTGCAATCTGTCGCCCAAGGCGCGGTAAGTCCCGAAGCGGCTCTGGACAGGCTCAAGCATTTTGATTTTGAACCCGTTGATGAATTTGCCAATCTCGATCACCATCGATCGCTCAGAACGGGCTTTCCCGAAGTGATCTGGGGACCGGGCAAAACGCCAGAGCAGATTGTGCAAATCATGCAGACGATGCGGCAGCGAAACCCCCTCGTGATGGCAACGCGGATCGAGCCGGAGGTTTATGGGCAGATTCAGGGGCGCGTGCCAGGGTTGCAATATTATCGACTGGCTCGGATTGCGGCGATCGTTCCCCCGGATCTCAAACCCCGCTATCCAGGAACAATTACCTTGCTCTCGGCAGGAACGGCGGATTTGGCAGTAGCAGAAGAAGCGGCGGTGACAGCTGAGCTATCGGGCTTTCAGGTGAAGCGGCTGTGGGATGTGGGCGTGGCAGGAATTCACCGTTTGTTGAGCAATCGGCAGGTGATTGCAGATGCGGATGTGCTGATTGTGGTGGCAGGGATGGAAGGGGCGTTGCCGAGCGTGGTGGCAGGGTTGGCAGGCTGTCCGGTGATTGCCGTACCCACCAGTATTGGCTACGGAGCCAGCTTTGGCGGACTCGCGCCTCTGCTGACCATGCTGAATTCTTGCGCCGCCGGAATCGGTGTGGTGAATATTGATAACGGGTTTGGGGCGGCAGTGCTGGCAGGTCAAATCTTACGGACTGCCGATCGACTCCAGCACCGTGTTTCTCAGAAGTAGCGTCAAACCTTGTAATCAGATAATCAGAAATTCAGTCAGGAATTGAGCAGGAGTAAGCCAATGTCAGAATCGTATCATCTGATTGTTGAAGGAAATCCAGCGATCGTTTATGCCAGCCGCAGAGGAACACCGGACAAGGTGCTGGCGATTCTCACCCCGTTTCTCGAAACCTTTTGGCAGGAGCGGGATGCCTCTGGAGAAGCGAGCGATACGCCAGAGTGTTTAGTGGCTCAAATGGTGGTGCGGTTTGGCTTTGAGTTCTGCGAGGATGATTTCTCGAATCTCAAGGTGGGCGTAGACTATCACCCGGATGTGGACTATCTTTATACGATCGCTGCCGATCGCCGAGTGCGCATCTGGGTTCCCGAAGCTGCCTATCGCCAAAACCCTGCTCTGGGCATTGCAGGCTGTCGGGAAGTAGTTGCTGATGCCTCACCATCCCGCTAGGAATAATTTGGGTACATTAGAGCAAAATTGAGGAACTTTCTGGTTTTGCTGAAGTCAACAGCATCCAGATGCGGATCTCAACTGATCTCGATTTTGGAGGAACCCATGCAGCTTTCTCATCCCTGGCAGTCTGGTTTAGCCGTTACTCTGGCAACCATTGCCGCTTCAACAGTCGCCCTTCCCTTGTCGATCGCCAAATCTGATGCCGCTTCGTCCGAAGGATATTTGATCGCCCAGCGATTCCCCGATAGCTGGCGTACGCCGATGGTTGCCGTAGGAACACAGATTCCGGTGCGCTATGACAAATCAGAGAAAATCGTTCTGACTCCAGAAGAAACCGTGCCCGTGACGCTGACCGTCGCTCGCGATATCACTAGCACCAGAGGCAGTGTGCTCATTCCGGCAGGCAGCCAGATTAAGGGAGAGCTGAAGCCTGCATCGGGTGGCACTCAGTTCGTGGCTGAAGAAATTACCTTATTTGAAGACGCAGAACCCGTTGCGATCAATGCTACTTCGGATGTAATCACCCGAACCGAAACCGTGAGCCGCCGCACCAATCCCAACATTTTCCGGGGAGCGGCGATCGGGGCAGCCGCAGGCGCAGTTTTGGGAGAAATTTTCGGCAGTATTGACTTCCTGGAAATTCTTGGTGGAGCTGGAGTCGGCGTGCTGGGCGAAGTGCTGCTGCGCGACAGACGGGAAGTCGAAGTGGTAGTGGTAGAACCTGATACAGATCTGGCGTTAACCCTGCAATCGAACTTCGAACGAAATTCCAGTCAGGCTCTTCGCTAGTGAAACTACTCAACCTGGAGGACTGTCTAACCGGGTAATATGGCGGTTCTCCAGCCCATCCACATTATCGAGGAAGGCGGCATCTTTTGCGTTTGGATTGGGCGTTGATTCTGGATCGATCGCGTCTGATTCTTGGCTTTGATGGGCAGCTAGCCTTTCTAGCACCGCTTCTCTTGTTTCTTCGGACTGTAGCTCAGTCGGCTGCGGCGTGTTGAATACCGGATTTGAATTTGACGGACTGGATTCGCTGGAAGTCATGTGGGTTTCTCTGGCACTTCACTTCTTAGTGTTGAAGAGTGACTCTGGCGAGAGATCCCTCAGAAGGAATAAAGTGAGAGGATGTCTGAGCAGTGTGTTGGACTAGCTGACGAGCTGTAACCTTTGTTGCTGAAGGAATCGCTGCGCTACGCTAACGCTGAAGCATCCCAACTTTTAACCGCCGCTTAACCTATGCCGACCTATTCTGGAATTTCCAGCACTGCTTTTCGCCATCCGCTTGATATTCAGGCAGAACAAACGCTGCGGAGTGTTCCCGGCTTTGATCTGGTGGCGCGAAAGTTTGTGGAATTTATCTACGAGCGTCCGAGGCAGGTCTTTTTAACCGGGAATGCGATCGAGGTCGGTCCACGTCAATACGCCTCGATTTATCAGATCTTTCAAGAAGCGGTGCGCGATTTGGATGTTAGCTCAGAGCCGATTCTATTTGTCTCCCAATCTCCGATCGCCAATGCCTATGCGCTGGGACAGGAACGCCCCTGTATGGTGCTGAGTTCGGGCTTGCTTGATTTGATGGAAGCAGCCCAATTGCGATCGGTCATTGCTCACGAGCTAGGACACATCAAATGCGGACATACCACGCTTAATCAAATGGCACTCTGGGCGATTAATCTGGTCTTTGGTTTGGCGGGAGCAACTTTTGGGCTGAGTAGCCTGATCAGCACCGGATTGATTGCCGCCTTTTATGAATGGCTGCGAAAAGCTGAACTCTCTGCCGATCGCGCAGCCTTGCTCGTCACCGATGACCTGAACCCAATCCTCCATTCCATGATGCGGGTTGCGGGGGGAAGCGTCCGCTATGCTAGCGAGCTAAACCTGGAAGAATTTATTCGCCAGTCCGATCGCTATCAGCAGCTCGACCAGGACGGACTGAACCAGGTCTACAAATTTTTGCTGTATAACAATATTTCTGAGGGCGCACTGAGCCATCCGTTTACTGTGGAACGGGTGAAATACCTCCAGGACTGGGCAACCTCAGAAGACTATCGCCGCATCAAAACAGGCAACTATCCGCGCACCAATCAGGGAGCGGTCAACGTGCCGCCGCAGCCCTCTGACTCTATCAGCGCAACTGGGGAAAGCGAAGTCGATCGCCTCCGCCGCGAAATCGAGTCCCTTCAGCAAGCGATCGAGGACATCAAACGCAGCCAGGGGTAAGCTCTAAACACTAAAGTTCGGATTTCCCTCCATTCAAAATTAGCACTCGATCGCCTGGAGTGCTAAATTCAACAATGGAGCAATGGTAGAGAAGTATGCCCAAAATTGTAGTATTCGACGAGGAATCGCGGAAGGCACTGGAGCGCGGCGTTAATGCGCTAGCAGATGCAGTGCGGATTACGTTAGGTCCGAAGGGTCGAAATGTGGTACTAGAAGCCAAGTACGGCGCACCGCAAATCGTGAATGATGGAATTACGATCGCCAAAGAAATCGAGCTAGAAGACCCGCTCGAAAACGCAGGCGCAAGACTGATCCAGGAAGTTGCTTCAAAAACGAAAGACCTGGCAGGCGACGGAACCACGACCGCAACCGTGCTGGCGCAGGCACTCATCCGGGAAGGACTCCGCAACGTGGCGGCAGGCAGCAATCCGGTCGCGCTGCGGCGCGGCATTGAGAAGACGATCGCTCAGCTTGTAAACGCGATCGCAGATGTGGCAAAGCCTGTTGAAGGCAATGCGATCGAGCAGGTGGCGACCGTCGCAGCAGGCAGCGACCCCGAAGTGGGCGGCATGATTGCTGAGGCAATGAACAAAGTTGGTCAGGATGGTGTGATCACGATCGAGGAATCCAAGTCCCTCACAACCGAGATGGAACTGGTGGAAGGGATGCAGTTCGATCGCGGCTATATCTCGCCCTATTTCGTCACCGATGCAGAGCGAATGATCGCGGAGCTGGAAAATCCGCTGATTCTGCTGACCAG
>NZ_JACJOR010000427.1:0-12890 GCF_014695615.1 Leptolyngbya sp. FACHB-711 | reverse complement strand
CTGGGCTTCTGGCGTTGGAAACCACTTTTCAAAAAGCTGCTTGGTGAAAGTTTCGATCGTTTCGCCATAGTCGAGCCGATGAATCGTAACAAATCGAACTTCGTTTCCGGTCTGGTCTGCCAGGTTTGCCAGTTCGTTGCTGAGTTCTCCTCGCGTTGCCCGACTCATCACCCCTGCCTGATCAATGATCCAGGTTTGCTCTCCCGCCCTGAGAGACGGCATACTGTAAACGCCAGTTGCAGCCGCCGAATCAGGAGAAATCAGCCAAACCTGAAGCATTAAAACAATCGATACCAGGGTTAGCCAAATCGATCGAACCGGAATAAATGGCAGAATCCGAGAGTGCAACTGTCTCATCCAATGCGTTCCAATGCTTCTCTTAGACGATACTACAGCGCAGGAGGGCAAATCAAAGGGCAACTTGAAGTCGGAGTAAAGCAAACGGGCGAAGCGAAAGGGTGTCTTGGGCGGAGTAGCGGGTAGAGTCCGTGTGAAGTCACCTATCTAGAGGACGTTGAAGGTCTGAGAGTTCGATAGGATAATAGCGCGGCGAAGGAATCGAATCTCAAAAGCTGCTGTCTAAGCTGCCTTGATTCAGAAGTCAATTGATTGATTAATTGATTTAAGGTGAAACCTGACAAAACCCGCGATCGTCCTGGCTCAGAAATGGGTTCAAGAATGAATTCAGGAATGAGTTCAGGAATTGAATGAGTTCAGGAATTGTTCAAACCCTGTTTCAAGAGTTGTAACTGCGCTGTCAACCCTCGCGTTTCTGCATATTCTGAAATTATGCCCCCCTCTGCAAAGCCCTCCTCAAAGCCAACCTGGGCAGATCTGGAACTGGTCGATGCACCAGAGCCGAGTCAGCTCGACAATATTAAGGCACAGCTTGATCTAGTGCTGCTCGCACTCGAATCGCTGGCAAACATCGGCTCAGAGGAAGTCTTGCAGGCGGCGGCTGACCTGAATTTGAGCGAGGTGGTGGCTGATCGCGTTTCCCTCTGGCGACTGCGGCAATCTAGCCCCCTGCGGCGGGGACAGGGACGTAAACGGCTCGATGTGGAAGAAGCTCGATCGCTGGTGATGATCATTTGTCGGCTGGCAAACCAGCATCAGGAACTCATTCGCCGTGCCGTCGCGCTGCTGGAGCAGTTAACCGAGCAAAATCAGCCGCCCCACCATGCCGCTTTGCTAGGGGATTACCTTGATACCTTTAGCAACGCCTATCAGGAACGGATGGAGGATGACACGGCTTCCATTGACGATCTGACCCATCTCGCCCTCAAACTGCTGATCGATCTGCTGTTCTACAGTGCCCCTAATGGCTCTCGCCGCCTCTGGATAGCTCTCCTCGATCGCTCAAAATCCTAACCCTTCTCCCACCTCCCTACTTATCTGCTTCTTTACCCCTCCACTCATCCACCCCTCCCCGACTCATGCCCCAAACCGTTCTACGCCGATACACCCCCCCGACCTGCACCCTCGAAGTGATGGCAACCGGGTCGGCACTGTCTTGCTGGACAGATCGGGCAGTGTTAAAGAATTTGCGCTTCCGGCTGCATCTGGACGACCCCAAGCTACCTGCGGAGAATCAGGTGACGCTTCAGGGCGATCGGAACCAGCTTGAAGCGCTGTGTGAAGCTGTGGATGGCTATGTGCAAAACTGGCTGAGCCGATCGACCGCCGATTCCCTTCCTTTGGAGCGTAGGGTTGAGGCAGGAGCAACTGCGCTTCAGGTGCTCGAACCCACTATGCTTCAGCGTCAGCTGACGGAAACGAATGTGAGCGAATCTGCAATGGTTTTGGAGCCGCAGGGTTTGCTGGCACACCGTCTGCATTTAGGGACAATGGCAATCGAGCAGTCGGGCGAGTCTGTTTCGCTGTCTACGCTGCAATTGTTTGACCTGGCAAACGCGCTTGATCAGTACCAATCTGATGCTGTTACCCTACCGTCGTTAGCTCGTCCCAGCTGGATGCGATCGCCTTCAGGCTGGGCAGGAATTGCGGCTGCGGCAGTGCTGACCGTGGGCGTGACGGGGGCGATTGCGAAATTTGTGATGGATGTCTCCAGTCCACCCCTGCAAACGGCATCTACTTCGGTGCAGACCGAAACCAACCTGAGCCAGGGCACACCAACCTCGCCGACCCCGTTAGCGATTCCCTCGCCGCCCGGATCACCATCTCCTTCGCTGTCACTGACTCCGCTGCAGCCTCCCGCTCCGCCCCCTGGAGCAGTGCAAACAGCCCCGCCTCCGCCCTCAGTTTCAATTGCGCGTGAGCCTGTTCCGGTTGCGCCTGCTCCGGCTCCGCCTGTGGTGGAAGTGCCCCGCTCGACTACTCCACCTCCACCTGAGCGAATTGCGATCGTTCCACCTGAGGGAACTGTTCAGCAGCCCAGCATAACCGCGATTCCAGAGATCGAAAGCTCTGCGGCGCGATCGGCTGAACAGGGTATCGCAGCGGCAAATGCGCCCGAAGCCGAAACCGGAGACTCAGCAGGAGCGGCAGCTAGCAGTACCGCATTTGATGCCGTACCTCAAGTGTCTGAGATTCGGCAGTATTTTGAGCAGAACTGGCAGCCGCCCACCGAGCTCACACAAACGCTGGAATATCGGCTGGTGCTGAACGCCGACGGATCGCTTCAGCGAATTGTGCCTTTGGGTCAGGCGGCTGAAACCTTCCTCGATCGCACGAATATGCCTTTGATGGGTGAGCCGTTCGTATCACCTACAGACAACGGAGGAAATCCGCAGATTCGGTTGGTGCTGCGTCCTGATGGCAAGGTGCAGACGTTCCTGGAATATGCCCGCTAGCCCCACAATCGGCGTCGGGGTGTCCCACTCAGGCGATCGTGCGTATCACGCAGCAGAGTGGGAATATCCAAATGCTCCGGGCAGCGAGGCAAACAGTCGCCGCAGTCGGTACAGCGATTTGCCTTCATGCCGGGAAACCAGTGCCCCGCATTTTCAAACATTCCGTAACGGTATTGCCCGAAAGCGGTCATGTCGTAAGCAACCGCTAGATTTCGCAGACGCAGCACTTCGGGAATATTGATACTTTCTGGACAGGGCAAACAGGCAAAACACTGGCTGCATCGATCGGTTCCCAGGGTCGCTTGGTGGTGAAGATCCAGCCGTTCCAGGGTTTTGAGTTCTGCGGACGTGAGGGGTTCGGTTCGTTCGCTGGCCTGTAGTGGAGTCTCTAGCTCCTGTGGATTGGCTGCGCCCAAGCTAAGCGTGGTAATCCGCCGATCGCTGAGTAAAAATCGATAGTTTAGCTCTAGCGGCGTGAAAGGTTGGCAGAGGTTCACCAGCGTTTCAGAAGGGGTATGAAGCATTCCGCCTTTGTCAGCAGGCGAGATAATCAACACGCCCATGTCTTTTTGGTGCGCGAGAGCCACTGCCGCCTCATTGCGCTGATTAAACAGGTAATAGTGCAGATTAACAAACTCAAACTGATTCGTCTCGATCGCCCTCAGAATAATTTCCAAAGGAGCATGGGTTGAGAAGCCGACATGACGAATGCGCCCATCTGCGATCGCCGCTCGAACTGCCTGCATACAGCCCTGTGAATTCTCAACCCAGTCCAACTGTTCTGCCGTATTGACGCCGTGAATGCCCAGCGCGTCCAAATAATCCACCCCCAGCCGATCGAGGGATTCGTCGATCGATCGTGCCATTGCGTCTGCGTTGGGGGTCGGGGGAATTTTGGTCGTGATGTGAATCTGTTCGCGCATCACAGGCAAGCCTGCCCGAATCGCTGCCCCCAGATACAGTTCGCTGCTGCCGTAGCCTCTGGCGGTTTCGATATGGTTGATGCCCCGATCGATCGCTTGCTGAATCGTCTGGATCGCGTTTTCCTTTGAGGCAAGGTAGCGCATCGTGCCCAGCGAAAAAACCGACAGAAAGAGATTTGTTTTGCCGAAGCGACGATACTGCATGAACAATTCTACGGAGACGCGATCGGGTCGCTCAGGATTGCGGATTGAATGAAGGGGTGGAGAGCTTTATTAGGGCTTTATTTCTGAGGGAACGGAAGAGATGCCCATCTGATAAGAAGATAAGAAGGGCTGCTGATGTCCTGGTTTTGATTAACCTTCATCCTGCTTGGTAAAGCGTCCGCCCTGATTAAAGTCCCCCGGCCGCAAATTCGAAAGAAAATCGCGAAAGGCTTTGCGCTCGGCTTCATCAGCATCGCGATCGACAGGCATTGAGGCATCGGCAACGACTTCTTCCATGACCCAGATTGGGCTTTTGGTTCGCAGTGCTAAGGCGATCGCATCGCTGGGGCGGGAATCGATTTCTTTTTTCACCTCTCCTTGCTTCATCTGAAGAATGGCGTAAAAGGTATTATCTTGCAATGAGTGAATAACGACCTTTTCCAGCACCATGCCCCATTCGTCCATCAGATTCACCATCAGGTCGTGGGTGAGCGGTCGTGGTGGAGCCTGCCCTTCCAGAACGCTAATAATCGCTCTCGCCTGATCTTGACCAATGTAGATGGGTAACTGCCGACGCTCGGAGGCATCTCGTAGCAGGACGATCGGGCTACGAGAGACTGCATCTAAGGCAATTCCAGCAACTTTCATCTCAATCATTGGCGGAGCCTCAAAAATTCTTTGAGAGAGTTAAATTTCGCTGATTTGGGGTGAAAAAGCAAATCTGCATTGGTAGCGGGAGCAGAGATCCCGAATCCAAAACAGCGAGTACGAATAGAACATATCATTGGACTGGCTACGAGCCTGAGAAAGTTACTTATATTTTCACTCTATCCACCGAAAATCATTCAGTGCTAGACCGTTAAGCGAAGGCTCGATTCCTTATCTTTTGAGTTATAGCAGTTTAATAGGACACACTGCATCCAGTATGCCCTGTTCTTTTAGGGATAATTAGGGGATACGAAGAGGTTTCAAGAAGCTGCCTGGCTCCAGCTCACATAGGGCAAGTTTGCGGCGGTTTGACGAATGCGATCGGCTTGGGCAACGAGCTGACCACAAGCATCCCAGGTTCCGCTGAGGAACATACTGCGAGGTCCGGCTCCCATCTGCACCGGAGCCACAAAGTCATTGACCCGCACCTGCATTGCTTCCAGATCTACTGTGACTGATACCTGAGGATTTGCCGCAATCCGTTGCTGTAGCTCTGTCACGACTGCTGGATCTGCTGTGACGCAGGGAATGCCCATCGCGACACAGTTGCCAAAGAAAATCTCGGCGAAGCTTTCGCTCACGATCGCCCGAATGCCCCACTTTGAGATTGCCTGTGGTGCGTGTTCGCGAGAAGATCCACAGCCAAAGTTGCGATTTGCTACCAGAACAGTTGCGCCCTGATACTGCGACTGGTCAAAGGGATGCTGTCCCTGCATCTGGTCGCGATCGTCTGCAAAGACCTGTGCGCCTAATCCGTCGAAGGTAACGCACTTGAGGAAACGGGCAGGAATAATGCGATCGGTGTCGATGTCGTTGCCGATGAGAGGAACGGCGCGACCAGAAAGGGTTTGAATTTGGCTCATGGGGTTCTCCTTATCGGTAAGTGGGTGAGTGAGGGGGTAGGAGATGAGGAAGTGAGGAAGGGGAATCAGCTCTAGGGTAGTGGTTCGTTCTCGACCTCACAGGCTTTGAGCAAAGAGGAAGTTGCTGTCTTGCGTCCGGTTAAAACGAACGCTCCTAACTCATCTGCCCCGTCTGAGGTCTTGCCAAACGGCCAGCGTTCCAGCATTTCTAGTGAAGGAAGGGATATTAGAGCAGTGCTCGGACATCAGTCACTTGGCCTGTGATTGCCGCTGCCGCCACCATTGCCGGGCTCATCAGCAGGGTACGACCGGACGCAGAGCCTTGCCGTCCCTTGAAGTTGCGGTTAGAGGAGGACGCGCTAATTTGGTTGCCGACGAGCTTATCGGGATTCATTGCCAGACACATCGAGCAGCCCGGTTCTCGCCACTCAAAGCCTGCCGCTTCAAAGATTTCGTTTAGCCCTTCGGCTTCTGCTTGCTGCTTCACCTGCTCGGAGCCGGGAACGACAAACGCTTTGATGCCTTCCGCAACAAATCGACCCTTGGCAATTTTGGCAGCCTCGCGTAAATCACTGATGCGTCCATTGGTGCAGCTTCCGATGAAGCAAACGTCGATCGCCGTTCCTTGAATGGGCTGTCCGGGTTGCAGGTTCATGTAGCTGTATGCCTCTTGAGCCAGTGCCCGATCCTGGTCCGACAACTCCTCTGGGGTAGGAACCGTTTGATTGACCCCAATTCCCTGACCGGGTGTAATGCCCCAAGTAACAGTTGGCGGAATGTCAGCGGCATCAAACACGACGATATCATCGTATTGAGCATCGGCATTGCTGCGAAGGGAATTCCACCAGTCGATCGCCCGATCCCACTCGGGTCCTTTGGGTGCGAAATTGCGGTCTTTGAGATAGTCATAAGTGACTCGATCGGGGTTGACATAGCCGCAGCGGGCACCGCCTTCGATCGCCATATTGCAGACGGTCATGCGCTCTTCCATGCTCATCTGCTCAAAGGTCGTTCCAGCGAATTCGTAGGCATAGCCCACGCCACCCGTCACGCCTAGGGTGCGAATGATGTGGAGGATCACGTCTTTGGCATAGACTCCGGTGGGCAGGGTCCCGTTGACTTCAATCTTGCGGACGTTGAGCTTAGCGAGTGCCAGGGTTTGCGAAGCAAGAACATCCCGTACCTGGCTGGTTCCAATGCCAAAGGCGATTGCGCCAAATGCGCCATGCGTGGAAGTGTGGCTATCTCCGCAGGCGATCGTCATGCCGGGCTGCGTCAATCCCTGTTCGGGAGCGATGACGTGAACAATGCCCTGACCCCCAGAGCCAATGTTATAAAAGCGGATGTTATTCTCTTTGCAGTTCTTTTCGAGTTCCTGCATCATTTCTTCCGCCATCGGATCAACAAACGGACGCGTCTGGCTGATCGTTGGCACAATGTGATCCACCGTGGCAATGGTGCGATCGGGAAACAGCACTTTTAATCCGCGATCGCGCAGCATCGAAAACGCTTGTGGACTGGTAACCTCGTGGATCAGGTGCAGCCCGATAAAGAGCTGTGTTTGTCCTGAGGGAAGCGTGTTGATGGTGTGAAGATCCCAAACTTTATCGAATAGTGTGCCCTTACTCATAGCGGCGATCGTCCTTACTCAAGGATGTGTGACGGTTGGCTGGAGGGTTTCTCCCCTCTAGTTCCCCCAATTCTGGAGGACTGTGAAACGAGCAGTGGTGCTTTCGTTTGCTGAAGTGCTGATGTTAGACCTAACTCTTCCAGATTAGGAGGGGCGATTGGTAATGTCCAATATATTTTTAATGCAAGATTAAGACATTTGAAATATGAGTAAATCGGTGATTAATCCTTTGCAGGAACCTTAACTCTCCTCATAAGTTTTAGGTACAATGCCGTTTCTCATCGGTGGCGATCGTCCCCGCGAAAGGCGATCGATCCTTAGACGCAGACGATAAGATATATCATCGGCGGTTAGCTCTATTGAACTGCTCCTCCTGTCTTTTCATCTCTGGATTCTCATGCGCGTTGACATTACCAGTCATCTCAATCCTTCCCAGCGGCGTGCCGTTGAGCATTACTGTGGTCCTTTGCTTGTGGTTGCCGGAGCTGGATCGGGGAAGACCCGCGCCCTGACCTACCGGATTGCCAATATGGTGATGAATCATCGCGTTGACCCGGAAAATATCCTGGCTGTCACCTTTACTAACAAAGCGGCGAAGGAGATGAAGGAGCGGATCGAGAAGCTGTTTTCTGAACAGGAAGCGGAGCAAAAGTACGGGAAGCCGCTGGATGCGCTTGCGCCGTTTGAGAAAACTCGGCTGCGATCGCACGTTTATAAAACCATTACGAAAGAACTCTGGATTGGCACGTTTCACGCCCTTTGTGCCCGGATTCTGCGGTTTGACATCGAGAAGTATCAGAGTGAGCAGGGCTATTCCTGGAACCGTAACTTTTCAATTTTGGACGAGTCGGACGCGCAGAGTTTAGTCAAAGAAATTGTCGTTAATCAGAATTTGGACGATAAGAAATTTGAGCCGCGATCGGTTCGCTATGCGATCAGCAATGCTAAAAACCAGGGCTATTCGCCGAGCGACCTGGAGCGGGAGCAGAACAACTATCGCGGACGGGTGATTTCAAATATTTACGCTGAGTATGAGCAGCGGCTCGCTCAGAATAATGCGCTAGATTTTGATGATCTGATTTTGATGCCTGTGCGTTTATTCCGGCAGAATGATCAGGTGTTGGCATACTGGCATAAACGGTTTAGACATATTCTGGTTGATGAATATCAGGATACGAACCGCACCCAGTATGACTTGATTCGATTACTCGTCACGAATGGCGAAGATACGAAGAAATTTAACGACTGGAATTATCGATCGATTTTCGTGGTGGGTGATGCAGATCAGTCGATTTATTCCTTTCGGGCGGCTGATTTTACGATTCTGATGAACTTTCAGGATGACTTTGGTGATGGCTTGCCAGATGACGATACGCGCACAATGGTCAAGCTAGAGGAGAATTATCGCTCGACTGAAAATATTCTCCAGGCAGCAAATGAGCTAATCGAAAACAACACTGAGCGAATTGATAAAGTATTACGTCCGACTCGCGGATCGGGAGAAACAATTTACTGCTATCGCGCCGACGACGAAATTCAGGAAGCGAACTTTGTGGTGAATCGGCTGCGGGAAATGGAACTGGTCAACCCGGAGCTAAACTGGGGCAGTTTTGCAATTCTTTACCGCACGAATGCTCAGTCACGGGCGTTTGAAGAAGTGTTGGTGCAATATGGCATTCCTTACAACATTGTCGGCGGGCTGCGGTTTTACGATCGCAAAGAAGTGAAAGACGTGCTGGCATATCTGCGCCTGATTGCAAACCCAGACGACTCGATCAGCCTGAAGCGGATTATCAACGTACCTCGGCGGGGAATTGGAAAGGCAACGATCGATCGGCTCGAAAAAGCTGCGAGGGAGCTAAACGTTCCCCTCTGGCAAATCCTCAGCGATGAAACTTCGGTGCAGACTTTGGCAGGGCGATCGGCGAAGCCTGTACTGGCGTTTGGTCGGATGATTGAATACTGGCAGTCGAAGATCGAAGGCTCTTCAGCATCGGAGATTGTGCAGGGCATTCTTGATGATTCCCACTACTTGCAGGACTTACGCGAACAAGGAACCGACGAAGCACTGGAACGGCTGCAAAACGTGCAGGAACTTTACAACGCCGTGCTGCAATTCGAGGAAGACAACGAAGAGTCGAATCTGTCGCTCTTCCTGGGAAATGCCTCGCTCGCGTCTGACCTGGATAACCTGAACGAAGCCGCCCAGGAAAAAGTTTCGCTGATGACGCTGCATTCCTCGAAGGGTCTGGAATTCCCGGTCGTGTTTCTCGTTGGGCTGGAGCAGGGATTATTTCCCAATTTTCGATCGCTGGAAGACCCAAAATCCCTGGAAGAAGAACGGCGACTCTGCTACGTCGGCATTACTCGTGCCCAGGAGCGCCTGTTCCTCAGCTATGCCCGCGAGCGGCGACTCTACGGCTCCCGCGAACCTGCCAGTCCATCCCTATTCTTAGCGGAACTGCCGAAGGAGCTTTTGCTCAGCAGCGTTGCCAATGCAATTCCTAAAAAGATGACCACACCAATTCGGGAAGTTCGCAAACAGGCGGCCAGTTCCCCCAGTTATCCACAGCAGGACTGGACGGTGGGTGATCGCGTCATTCATCGATCGTTTGGCACAGGTCAGGTGACGCACATTTTTGGAGCTGGAAACAAAGCCTGTCTCGCGATCAAGTTTCCCGGCATGGGACAGAAGATTATCGATCCGAAGCTGACCCCGCTTCAGAAGGTTGAGTAGTGCCGGGCAAGCTGCCTAGGTCTTTTAAAGATTTCTATAAGCTGGATAGTCATAACTATCGGTTTATACCCCTTATCAGTTTGATAAGTGTGAAGAGAAGCAGCCAGGCAAGGATGAGAATAGACTAATTTCCGTGGGATTACTGATCCCATTTCCTTGGAAAATTATAAGAATTGTGGAAATTATGGATGCACTAAGTCATCCCTGCTGATGTTCCCTGTTAGCAACCGAGTATCACCCCTCTGTGTTCCTCAAGTGATTCATTAAAAGTTCGCACAGGCTTTTTCTTGGCGCACAAGTGCGGGTTATGTGCTTGATTCAATAAACGTTGAATCAGTTTGATGTCTTTGTAAGCTTTCTAGTACCAAACTGGTTGTCAACATCATTTGACAGCAGTTCATACTAACCTTTTCAGCCCTGTGCTGTTCTCCTTAGAAGGAGTGATTGAGCGCGATCGTCACTCTCTTGAGAATAGCTGGCTTTGCATTGAGTTTGAGCGAGTCTAAACGCTGCTCCATCAACGCAGTGTAGGTCCGCTTTTGCGACAAACAATCAAATTTCCACAGATGTGAGGCTTAAAAATGATTACGCTAGAAACCTTGCAGTGCTGGTTTGACGAGCCTTCCATCAATCGGGTGATGGAGCTTTCTTGTAGAGAGGCTGTGGTCAGTTCTAAAACCCTCTACACTTTTATGCAGCGATTTGTCACCTACGGTCGGGCTTACAGCTTTCTCGTGCCACAACTCGCCAGCGTAATTGGATCAAGTCCACTTTTTCGAGACCAAAATTGTACGATCGCAGCTCACGCCGAACGCAGTATGGATGTTGCAGCCCATGTGTTTTCTGCTTCAATCGAGGAGTTCCGCGATCCCAGAACAGCAGTTTCCCATCGAACATTGTCCTATGCACTGTTAGACAAGCTGGCAGAATACGCCAATCTAACTCCCGCAGAAGTTAACCAAATTGCCCAAGCGGGTGCGTGGCTCCCTAAGGTACTGGAAGAGGTGCGAGAAGGATATGCTGCCCGCCCAGATGACCTTGGTAGCCTAGTGCGAGCGATCGGATTTCATGCTGGAGCTGAAACCATTGGTAGTAATGAGTGCAGTATTATCAACGCTGTGTTCTTCTCAGAACAGAAAAAAAATTCTTTTGGGCAATTTATCCGGCGCAGCAAGGTGCAATACCCACAGGGAGTGGTTAGCCCCTGGTATTGGATTGCGATTCATGGCACTTTCGAGACGCGGGGAGTAGAAGCTGATCACTCCGATGATGCACTGCTAGCACTGAATCAAGCAATTCAATATAGCAACGCAACGGAGGAGCAGATTGGGGAGTGGGCAAGGCAGGGATTCGCTCATTTCATCGATGTTCAGATGCTGTTTTTCCGGCGCGTTCAACAGGAGCTACAGGAAAGTGTACAAGCCTTAGCTGCCGCTAGCTAAATCGCGCTCTAATCCCTTGTTCTACAGCCGAGATTCACAATTTTTAAGAGTGAGGAGAAATTCATGATGCAAGTGAAAGCCGCGATCGATGGAAAAGGCAAGCAGTTGATCGCAACAATGCCAATCTCCGAGGGTGAAACCTTTTACAAGATGAGCAGCTACAAAACTATTGCCAAGCCCACCTACACGAGCATTCAGATCAGCTACGACTCTAGCATTGAAGACTACGCTTGTCTTGCCAACCTGAATCATAGCTGTGATCCCAATGTCATTGTTGATACTACCCGGATGGAGCTTAAAGCAGCGCGAGACATCCAGCCTGGAGACGAGCTATCTTTTTTCTACCCCAGCACTGAATGGGATATGACTTCTCCCTTCATCTGCCTCTGTGGTGCATCGAACTGCCTGAGGCTAATTGCTGGAGCCAAATACCTCTCCCTCGACGTAATGAGTCGCTATTTCATCAATCGCCATATTGGTGCAATGGCTCTAGAGTGTCTTACTCATCGAGAAGCTTTGAAATCTAAAGGCTTAAAACACCGTGAGCTACACTATCGCTAAGCGATCCTGCAAGAATTAATCGTGTTTATCCTCCAATTTCAATTCTGATTCACTACTCAATCAATTCACCAATATTGAAATCGATTCTGATCCATCCCCTGAGTTGGCGCAAGTTTTCGAGAATCAATAAGGGAATTTGCCAGTGATGCACCATTAGAAACGGGAGGGGATCGTTGACTCTGAACAGGGCATCTGTGCCGCTTGTGATGTTGCTCAACCATGTTTGAAGCTGTTTGATCGGTTGCTTCGCAGTTCCCTTTCGGGGAAATAGCACCTCATTCAATCGCCAGAGTTCGTGATAGAGCCAGTAGGTCGGCTTGGCATCTGGAAGCGGGTGTAGGGGTTCGGCGGGGGGTTCTGGATTGAGGTAAGCATCTGCGACGCCGGGGTGGTTGTAGAACAGCGTCACTGCCGTATGAGTGCGAGGGTTACACTCGATCGGGTAAACGGTTCCATCTTCGGTTTGAATGATGTCAAAAGAAGCCTGTCCGATGCCGTCAACGCCTGCGAGAAAACGGGTGATCCAGTCGCTAATTTCGGGTTTATCGACATTCTCGTAGTTCACTTGAAACGCCGAGGAGGGACAGCAGCAGTAGAGTGTTGATTTGCCGTTCCGCACGGTGCTGTGGGTGCAGTATTCCTTGCCGCGAATAAACTCCTGCATAATCCAGGGCTTGTCTTCGCTGATCGGTAAGCTGTTCACAAAAGCAGCCGTTTCTTCAGGCGTGGCGCAGGGCAGTTTAGTCATGTCCAGGCGACGCACAGCATCGTAGGGAATGCTTTTGAGAATGTAGGGATTCTGCTCTTGTGAAAAGTCGAAATTCAAAACTTGTTCTGGTGCAGTGATTTTGAACGATTTGGGAACGGATAAGCCTAACGATCGCGCCTTTTCCGCAAACGCAAATTTGTCGTCTAGCATTCGTGTAGTGTCGGCATTAAAGTGCAACACTTCACAGTAGCCTTCGAGCGGATGTTCATTGACACCGTCTGGGTAAATCACTGCAAAAAT
>NZ_JACJOR010000426.1:0-3628 GCF_014695615.1 Leptolyngbya sp. FACHB-711 | reverse complement strand
ACCGTCGTATTATAAATTGGCTAGAAGTGCCAGGGGTGCGGGAAGCTCTACAAAATCAAACCGTTCAAGGAACAGCGAAAGGCATATTATCAAACGACGATCGCCTATACGTGGCGCGACCAATTCAGCGCAATGGGCAGCTTCTAGGAGTGCTGAGAATGTCAGTGACGCTAGAACAATTTCAGCGGCAGCTCTCCTTGCTGTGGTGGACTGTGATCGGTGCCCTGCTGTTGACGATGTTTCTCTGCGCGGTGATTAGCGATCGGTTAGCCAGAAGTTTTGCAATTCCAATTCAAACCATGCGAGACTTTGCAATTCGGTTAGGGGGTGGTCATTTTGGCGACGAGTTGAGTATCCATCAAAGCAATGAATTAAATGAGTTAGCGATCGAACTGAATCGAATGAGTGAACGGCTAGCCTCTCTCGATCAGGAGCGTCGTGCCTTTCTAGCAAATGTCTCGCATGAACTTCGTACCCCCATTAGCAATATTCAAGTCACCGTTGAAGCACTGCAAAATGGAGCCGTAGAAGAACCTCATCTGCGCGATCGCTTCTTTCAAACGATTAGTGATGAAACGCAACGATCAGCCCGATTGATTCACGATCTACTGGACTTGGGGCGGTTAGAAGCAGGGGCAACCCTTTTAGAGCAACAGACAATCGATCTCCAGCAATTAATCGATCGTGCAGTTCGAGCGGTAGAAACGCGAATGCAAAGCCGTGGAATGTCGCTGCACCTGAAAGTTACAAAAGTTTCCCTAACCGGCGATCCGGAGCGACTTCTGCAAGCGTTATTAAACATTCTAGACAACGCAATCAAACATTCAAAAGAAAATTCTCAAGTCTTTATCGCTGGAATACGGAATAGTCAGCAAGCCATCATTACCATTCAAGACCAGGGACCAGGCATTGATCAAAACACATTGCCACGAATTTTTGAACAATTCTACACGGGCGATCCATCGCGAAAGGGAAGCAGCACAGGATTAGGGCTAGCAATCGCACAACGCATTATTCAGGCGCACGGCGGCAATATTACAGCAAGCAGTTCTCTTGGACAGGGTGCAAAATTTATAATTTGCTTGCCGCTGCATCCATTAAGCTAAATCACTTAAGCTTAATCGCTAAGTTAGATCGCGCGAAACACCATAAAAACACAACAAGCCAGAAAATTGCTAACGTGAATGAGTTGTAAATTTCAATGCGCAATCGTCAGCTTTGAGTGCAAGTAAATGTTTCACAACAGTTCACAACGGTTTAATCAACGTAACGAACAAGGGCAGGGAAAATCAAACGATGCGCGGTGATTCAGCCTATCTGATCTTCATCTGGTTTGGTGTAATTTGGGTTGCCCTTGGCATTGCTGCTGTCATTGCGCTGCTTAGGGCAGACAATCAACCAATTCGATTCGGGAAATGGGGTCTCTTGGTAGCGATTCCCAGCTTTCTTCCAATTCTAATCGCACTGATTGTTGGAGCAATTCTGGCAAGACAAAGCTGAATAACAAGCTATATTCAACGGCAAATATAGCGATCGTTAGCGAATCGAAAACGGGGTGTAGGAATGGCATTCCTATATGAGACACATAAAATGCATTACCTCAACACCCCTAGCAGAATAATTACAAACAAACACTTGCAAATAGCAATCTCAGCTTATTCCAACTCGCCAATCGCTTTGTTCACATCTGTTGGCTTCGCATATTCCTGATCCGGAATTTGTTCTAAAATCTGCTGCACATTTTTATCTGCGCCGTTCTTTTTCGCGTGTTTGAGAATATCCTCCTTAGTCGCAGGATAGTCGATCCCTTTTAGGTCTTTCTGAATCTCAATCGGATTTGCTTTTGCCATGACGAAAACCTCATAATTCTTTCCTCTATTTTCTAAACGATCGGTTTCCGTTGCTTCATCCTACTATTGACGGAATCCCTTTAACCAAGCAAGTATTAGCCTGTCTTGCTAAGCTGTTAATTTCTCTTCCCCTCCTAACCATGAATCGATCGCCCTTTCCTTCCCGTCTGCCTCAAAAAATAATTAATTGGTTTATCAAAAGCAGTCTTCTGTTCACGCTGCCTTTTGTGTTTTCAGGCTGTCAGTCCGTTCAAAATTTCTTAGAGGAAGCTTCACAGAAACTTCCTATCCTAAAAGAGATTGCTTCGCAACCTACACCAACTCCGGCTCAATCTTCATCCATTGCCATAGTGGAGAAGCAAATTTGGCAAGAGATTAATGCAATTCGTCAACAGCAAGGCTTAACCGAGCTGAATCATAACGATCGGCTTGCTTCTGTCGCTAGGAAATACAGCCAAAAGATGGCAGAGCGCAAGTTCTTCAGCCACACAAGCCCCGATGGAGACTCTGTTTCCGATCGCGTTCGTTCCGCCAACATCTTCTACTGGATAGTAGGTGAAAACTTATTTCGGAGTGTTAATATCGCTCAGCCCGTTCCTGCGGCAATTGAAGGGTGGATGAATAGCCCAGGACACCGAGCAAACATACTGCGATCGGAGTATCGGGAAACAGGCATCGGAGTTTGGCGTATTGGTAACTCCTATTGGGTCACGCAGATCTTTCTGCGTTCAATTCCATAACAACCTGATTAACGCAAATTTAAACAAAAAATGTGAGGGGTGCCTAAACATCAAATCGTTCACCCACTCACTCCATAATAAATCAAAGAATTGTTCAAAACACTAGCACTCGCAAAATACAGAAATCTAACTTAGAAATACCCCTCCGTCGCGCTGAATATTCAATGCACCCTGTCCAGCATCAACATCAACTGCTTCAACAAGGGTAACTTCTAGAACTCCTGGAGCAATCTGGCGAGGTGTCACTGTAACAAATCCACCATCAGGACGCACAAAGGTCATATTAACTGGAACCTGTAGCCCCTGAAGGGTTACTTGCGAACCACCCACAAGCGATCGCTGATCAGTTACCCCCAGCACCTCATAAGTTACATTAGTATTCGTATTATTAATTAACTCAATGCTAACTGTTCCATTAATAGGCGTAACAAACGCGCTTGGCGACTGAACAGTTTCTGGCAGAGGAGCCTGTTCTGGCGCAGTTCCCGGAAAAATTTGACCAGGTACAGGAGCAGAGGTAGCTGGACTTTGTCCAGTCTCTTGAAGAGTAGCAGCATTCGGTGGGCACCCCTGCGGCACACGGCGAGTGCTGTTAAATGGCTCTTCGTAGTAGATACGTGGACAGGGATTAATCCCAGGCGTTTGTGCTGCTGCTACAATCGGGATCACAGGTAGCGCAACAAGCAGCCCACCAATCAAGAAGCTAACTCTTTTACCGCAACTGCTTTGCATAAGATTTCTCAGATAGCGCATCTTTCAATGTCCTCACTTCTGAGGGAATCATAACCTATCTGTTTTCTTGTTCTCGTCGATCGTTAGGTATGGGTTAAAAAAGTAAAGTGATCATACTTACTTACGCCCTAAGCCTCAAATCGAGCGAAACAAAATCTCCCCCAAGCATAATCACAAGGGGGAGATTTCAGAAAATTACCCTGGCATCGAGCTATTGTTGCAGGAAGCAACCCTCCAACTATCGTCGCCGTTTCAGCGTTTCACACCTGAGTTCGGGATGGGTCAGGGTGGGTCCACCGTACCATA
>NZ_JACJOR010000425.1:0-2644 GCF_014695615.1 Leptolyngbya sp. FACHB-711 | reverse complement strand
AAGCGCAAGTTGCTGTGGATTGTGGACCGGCATCCAGTGCATTGTTCAGGGGCAGTGAAACAGTGGTTGGACGAGCACGAGCAGGAGATCGAACTGCTGTACCTGCCGCCATAGGTTGTGTCGCAAAAACTCTTCAGAAGCAAACAATATCCATCAAGGTCATCGTCTTAAGCAGTTACTCCAAAGAGTGCTTCGATAAATTTGATCTGAGAGACACTATCTCCTCGACCGATGCCCTTGACTTGTCCTTTCCGTATTATGTTCATCGCCTCAATTCCACTCAAAGTGCGTCTGGCGCTGTTGAATGTCTGAACCCCATCATTGGCTTCACAATGCGCTTGATGCTTCGATGATCCTGTTCAACCCGATTATTCAAATATTTGCTCTGTCTCAATTGGGTTTCTTGGTCGATTGTCCCATCTTCTTTGAGGGACTCCATGGCGACGGGATAAGCCGCATTTTTATCCACGGTAATGACTCGTGGAGTTCGAGTGTGCTGACCTTTCAAGACTTTACGAAAGAAGCGTGCTGCTGCCTTGCCATCCCGCTTTGCCCTTAGCATAAAGTCCAGAGTATTTCCCTCTGAATCGACAGCACGATATAGATACTTCCACATGCCCTTGCTTTTGATATACGTCTCGTCCACCCGCCACGAATCGTTCGTCGGTTTCAGGTGCCGTCGTATCCGTTTGTCTAGCTCTAGCGCATACTTCAAAACCCAACGGTTGATCGTCGAGTGGTCTATCGCCACCCCCCGCTCTTGCATCATCTCCTCTAAGTCCCGATAGCTGAGGGAGTAACGGCAATACCAGCGAACGTTGAGCAGGATGATTTCGGGCAGAAAGTGCCGCCACTTGAACAGAGTAGGAGTAGACATCGGAGAAGGAGAAGGCAAGCTGGGCTTACCTACCTTACCATCGGCTGGTTTTTGCGACATAACCTTGGAAACTTTATCGGATTGGGTCTGCAGATTGGTTTACGAATTCTACTGCTCAGGTGGAAAAATTAATGCGTCATCTACAAACATTAAGAGGTTGACAATCAACCCGTGTCAACTCTTGCTATGGGTTGATATCTTGTTGCCTCAAGTCAACAGTTCGAGTATTTTGTTTTGCCTGAGTTCTAACCTATGGCGTGAAGACATCCGTTTTTTGCAGGGGTAGGTTTGAATTGAAGTTCAAACAGGAACAGCCGTGTTGTACCGCACCCTTGGCGAAAACCGAATCTGCATTACTCAGCCTACTCATGCCTGGGTATCTGGTCAGTTAGCTCAATCTTGGGGCAATGAACAGCTTGGCACAATTGCTCCTTTCCAGGCTGTGTGCTTGGGGGCAGAACAGCATGATATTGGCTGGATACCCTGGGAAGCCGCTCCAACACTCAATTCCGAAACAGGATACCCACATAGTTTCAATGAGGTTGCACCAGAAGTTCACACCCAACTTTGGGCAGGGGCAAAACACTTGGCGATGCCAATGGGACGGTATGTGGCACTGCTCGTTTCCCTCCATGGGACAGGGCTGTATGAACGGTTTACGCACTGGAAGCGATCGCCTGAATCAACCCGGATTGTCGAAACCTTTTTGCAGCAGGAGAAGGAATTCCAAAAACAGCTCATCCGTTGCTTAGAGCAAGACCCAGCCTACGCACCATATGTCACACCCTCAATGCTCACCCGAAATCAGCGTCTTGTTGCGACTTTGGATGCGCTGTCTCTTGCGATCTGTATGGGTGTAACCGGGCAGCGACAATTTGAGCAGGTGCCGACAGCAACGAGTGACATTATTTTAACGCTAATGCCTACTGCTGATGACCCAGCACGGTTATCGTTAGTACCGTGGTGCTTTCAAACGAATGAAGTCACTGTTGTGTTTGAAGGACGGCTTCTAGAGGAGAAATTTGCTGATGAGCAAGCGATGCGCGATCGCCTTGCCCATGCTCCCTGGATAACCCTAACAGCAACGCTTTATTCAGCAGAAAAACAGAATTGAAACAATTCTATCTAACCGCCGATCGCCATACCATCGACCCAATTCCCACTCAATTTCATCCATAGTGGTGAGCGCCTCCATGATGGATTGGAATACATCGTCCTAGGTCTGCCGTGAAGGAATCACAATGACCTGTCCCAAAAGTGTTGTCTCTTCGTCTATATTCTGCTCGCTCAATCATGCAGGTCTGGTTTCTTCAGCTGTATTCGATCGCGGCAAATTCGTTTTCTTTTGAGTATCGATATCAGGTGCCGTTCGGCAAACCTGGAGAATTAGCAGAGAAAGCAAGGCAGCAAAGAAGCACCAAACCGAAACAAAGACCTGATCCAGCAACCATTGGGACGCGATCGCAGCGAGGCAGACTGCGCCACCCAGCACCTTCAGAGATCGATTTGCGGCAAGTGCAAACGGAATCAGGACAATCATGGCATAGACCAGGCGATCGACTTGCTGCGAAACCCAGGGGTCAAAGATCAAGCGTGTGTCTTATTGAATCGAATGAACAAGTAGATGAAGCGGACGTTAAGGGACTTTGACGGGGTTGAGAGGGTTATTTGCTGCCGCTTATCTTGGTCGTTAGACCGCGATTCGTATGGCTCATCGAATTCATGTGCTCGGTCAGAAAATTTTTATTTTTTCTTTGTCTAAGATCT